>PLSX01000049.1 GCA_003165315.1 Acidobacteriota bacterium | reverse complement strand
GATCCCCGGCTTCGCCGCTTGCTTGGCGGAAAGGCTTCGCCTTTCCGGGCCCAATCCTACTCCAATTCCACCTGATCCGCGGCTTTGCCGCTTGCTTGGCGGAAAGGCTCCGCCTTTCCGGGCCGAGGAACCCTCCCACCTCCCCTAATCCGCGGCTCCGCCGCCCCTCAGGCGGCGGAGCCGCCAGGAATACTACTTGATGACACCCGCCCTTCGGAAAGGCATAGCTTTTCCGCAAAGCAGCGGGCGGAGCCCTATCAGGTGCACGAGCGGCCCGTTTTATTCGGCAGCATTCGCGCCCTCTTCCACCGGCTCCAACTCGCTTTCCTCTTCCAACGCTTCGTCCAATGTTTCATCGCCCACGAAGGGAAGCTCTTCCGCCTCCTCCAGGGGCGGCAACTCGACTCCGCGCTCTGGCACATCACCGAGCCAGTGGATTCTGGATGACTTGAGGCGCACGTTGGGGTCGAGGCCGCGGGTCACGGCCTTCTGGATGATCGCCTGCTTCTGCTCGTTCAGCAGTTCAATCAGCCGCCGCTTGGCGGCGATCAAGCGCTTGATGCGCCGGTCCATGTGGTCGACAAATCGAACGATGGCAGCTTGTTCTGCAACGGGCGGGTGAGGAAAAGGTTCACACTTAAGCAGTTCCATTGGAATCCGCATCCGATGGGCAAGAATGCCGTTGCCTATGCGAACAAGACTTTCTTGAAATGGTTTCGTTTGGAAGTACGCATTAAGATAGCGGGGCTCGTCGGATTCCACGCGCCGCGCCAGGACGTAATAGACTGGGCTCAAACACCCTGTATATCGAGAAAGTCCAACTGAACCGATAATTACATTCATGCAGTTGACGACAATATCGTTCGGTCTTACCACCTTATATCGTGTGATGTCGTCAGACTTCTTATTACCGACATTTCCTTTTTCTGCACAGGGAATGATGCCGCGTTCTCTCATGACGGAGAGGACATCCGTCACATGACCATCATCGTTCGTTTCTCCTCGCTCACGCAGGAGTGCCCCCAGCCGTTTCACCTCCCAATGCTCCGGCACGGCTCCCAGCCACGGCACGCCGGAGTCCTTCATTTTGGGGTAGGGTTTCAGCCGCAAACTCATTGCGCGTCCTCGGTCTCCACCAAAATCTGCCCCAGCAGGCCCTCCGACTCCTTCTCCAAGGCCTCAATGTCGGCCCGGATCTGCTCGAGCGTGCGCAGCGGCTGCGGCTTATAAAAGTAGCGGGTGAAGGAGATTTCGTACCCAATCTTGGTCGCTTCCTCGTCAATCCATGCGTCCGGCACATAGGGCAGACCCTCGCGTCGGAAGAACGCTTCGATTCCACCGGCCTCCAGCAGCGGCACCTGCTTCGTGTCCCTCAATTCGCTGTCGGGTTCGTATTCCACAATGCAGGATTTGTTGCCCGCCGGCTTCGCATCAAACCGTCCGTGGATGGGATCCGCCACAGCCTTGCCGGGTTTGTGCGCCTTCAGGATGACGGGCGCGGCGGCTTCGTCCTTTGCCGCCAACACGACTTGGATCAATTTCATGAGCCTTGCGGGCAGGCTTACCTGCATGGCCCTGGCTTCGCGCTCAAGCGTCGTGGAGAACTCGTTAAAGTTCAGGTGAGGCCCGGGACCCAGCGTGGCAGCAAGATGGTCCATCAAGTCGGCGAGGCGGCCATCCCCCAGCGGCTTACAGGCGCGGCGGAACCGGGCGCGGGCAGGCTCACTGAGGTCCACCTTCAGCCGCAGCGGACGCTCCACCACAATCTTCCAGTAGCCGAACGCCTCATTCGGAAATATTTTGGATTGCGCCGTTTCCTGGAATGCGAGAAACGTGTCGCAAATTTTCTTCGTGTCCTCTTCGCTAAACTCGCAGTTCTTCTTTCCCAGGTTCTTGCGCAGGGGCTTGAACCACTCGGTCGAGTCAATCAATTGCACCTTGCCCTGGCGGTGCTCCGGCTTCTTGTTGCTCAGCACCCCGATGTAGGTGGCGATGCCGGTGTTGTAAAACATGTTCAAGGGAAGGGCAATGATGGCCTCAAGCCGGTCCGTCTCGATAATCCACCGCCGGATGTTGCTTTCACCCTGCCCGGCATCGCCGGTGAATAACGATGACCCGTTGTGTACCTCAGCAACCCGGCTGCCCAGCTCCGTGGTGTGCTTCATCTTGCTCACCAGATTGGCAAGAAACATCAACTGGCCGTCGCTGGAGCGGGACTCCGAATCGCCGCCATGCTCAATGACAAACCGGGGATCCCTGATGTCGCCCTTGCCGCCCATGCGCTCCAAATCCGTCTTCCAGCTCTTGCCGTAGGGTGGGTTGGAAAGCATGAAATCAAACTCGTGCGAAGGGAAATTATCAGCAGAGAGGGATGAACCGTACGCCATGTTTTCCACTGATCCTCCTTCGCCTTTAATCAAGAGGTCAGCCCTGGTGATTGCGTAAGTCTCCGGGTTTACTTCCTGGCCGAACAGGTAGATGGAAACATCCTTGCCGCGCTGCTTGGCCAGTTCCAACAAGGTCTCTTCCGCCACCTGTTCGCGGGCAGTGAAGAGGATGTAGGGACCAGTGGCTCTGGTCCAAGGCCGAACGCTGTTTGGCCCTACGGATTGCCCCATTCCGTCGTGAGGTACGGCATCGTGGCTTCCAGAACTTCGGGAAGAATCGGCGTCGTCGCGTTGTGGTCGAGGTAGATCATGCAATTAGTTTACAGTTCACAGTTTACAGTTCACAGCAAGAAGTAGAGGCGGGTTTACCCCGCCATTGGGCTGTAGCGGCGGTCTCCGACCGCCGAACGTCGATCGGAGATCGACGCTACAATCCGGCGGCGTCCCGATTAAATCGGGATAAATTGCGCCGCCGTTAAGAGAGCCAGCATCCCCGCCGCGTTCCGATAGGTGATGCGGACCGGGGCATTGTCGTATCGCTGCTACAACAATTGGGGGGGACGGTGATAAACGGGAAGTTGCACAGGATTATTTGGGGTATTGGGCTCCAGGGCGAATTCTTCTGGGGCACTTTGGTTTTCCCCGGGTTGGCAATCCAATTTGTTCTGGTCCTTGCCAAAGAAATCGTTGGCAAGACCTCCTATTGAAAAATGGAGTTCATATCCGCTTTTTAGTAGCCCCCTACCGCATTTTGGATTCTCCAATCTATACATAACAATACAAAAGAGTTAAAGATTTTACTTGAATCGGTTGCTGGTATTCGACGTGCTATAATCTCTAGGAACACCAGTCTTGAGCACCGCCTTTTACGGATTTCAGCATGAACAGGATCCCAAGTTTTCGACTCACCACGCTTTCGCTCGCTCTATTGAGCCTGGTTTTGGTGGGATTTGGGATTCTGAACTATCAGCAGCGGGATGAATTTCAAATTCCCGACGATGGCGTCTCCTGGATTGATTCCCCGCAAGGCGTTGTCGCCTGGATTGTCGCCAAAGGCGGCCCCGGCGACCATGCCGGCATCCATGAGGGCGACCAGCTCAAGGCGATCAATGGCCAGCCGGTTGCCACCCAGGCCGAAGCGGGCCAGCAGATTTACCGCTTGGGCGTCTGGACTCTGGCTTCCTACAGTCTGACCCGAAACGGCGAGCCCTTTGATACCAGCCTTGTCCTCAGCGCCCAAGCCACTTCCGGCTCAGTTCGAAACTATCTGGCGCTGGTAGGGTTGCTTTACCTCCTGGTTGGGACTTTCATCCTTTTCCGGCGCTGGACGGCGCGCAAATCCTTTCACTTCTATATCTTCTGCCTTGCCTCCTTCATTCTCTACACCTTTGCCTACACCGGCAAGTTGAACCTGTTTGACTGGACGGTCTATTGGCTGAACGTTGCCGCCTGGGTGTTGCAGCCCGCACTTTTCCTGCATTTCTGTTTGACCTTTCCTGAGCAGTCCAAATTGCTCCGCGAGCGCCGCTATCTGACACCCCTGCTCTATTTACCCGGCATCATCCTGGGGGCAATTCATGTCGCCGTGGCCATGAACTTCCTCGTGCTCCCCTTGCCGCTCACACAGGCCCGATGGGTTCTGGACCGGATGGAGTTGTTCTATCTGGGAGTGTACTTTCTGGGTGGCGCCCTGGCTCTGCATTACGCCTACATTCGCGCCGTCGAGCCCGTCCTGAAGCACCAACTGAAGTGGGTCACCCGCGGAACCTGGGTGGCGATCGTACCCTTTGCCACTCTCTACGCCCTTCCCTACTTCCTGGGGTTTGTTCCCACGCCCTGGATGAACGTTTCGGCGCTCTTCCTGGCTGTCCTGCCGGTCACTTTTGGCTATGCCATTGTTCGCTACCGGCTGATGGATGTTGACATCGTCTTCCGCCGGGGCATTTCCTACACTTTGGCCACGGCCGGCATTGTGGGGCTATATTTTGGCGCCATCGCTTTCTTTGCGGATTTCTTCCGCGCCACGCTTCCTCCCATCAACAGCCGCGGCATGTGGGTGGTTGCCATTGTACTGACCGCGGTGCTTTTTCAGCCCGTGGTCAACTATACGCAACAGTGGGTGGACCGCTTCTTTAATCGTGAACGCTACGATTACCGGCGCACCCTGCTGGAGTTCGCGCGCGATTTGACTTCAGAATTGCATGTTGACCGCCTGTTGCAACAGATTACGGATCGCCTGTCGGAAACCCTGGGTGTTGACCGGCTCGCTGTCTTCCTGGCAGCGGAGACAGAGGGCTTCCGCCTGGTGCGGTCGCGCGGAATGAACTTCACCGCAAAGACCGATTTGAGCTTTCTTGACCCGTCCCAACCGGCACTGGCAAAAGGCTACCTTTTCTTCGACAGCGTCAAGAAGGTGTTTGGTTTTCCTCCGGCGCAACAGAAGTCCATTGAGCTGCTCAAATTGCACTATTACGTACCTTTCAAGGTGAAGGAGCGCACTCTCGGATACCTTGGCCTCGGTAAAACTCGCGAGGGCGACTATCTCTCCAGTGAAGATATTGACCTGCTGCAAACAATCTCCGGGTATGTCTCCATCGCGCTGGAAAACGCCCGCCTGTATGAATCGCTGGAATTGCGCGCGCAAGATTACCAGACCCTGCGCGACTTCAGCCAGAACATCATTGAATCCATCAATGCCGGAGTGCTGGCCTGCAACCTGGAAGGCACCGTGGAGGCCTGGAATTCCGCCCTCGAACGCCTCTATGGACTCAGCCGAACGGAGGCGCTGGGCCGAACCCTTGATGCCATCTTCCCGCCGGAACTCAGGGCCGAACTTTCGCGTGTTTCCGACCCCCACCACACCCTCAACTTGTACAAATTCCGCATGCGCAACGCCGAAGACCGCCCTCTGATCCTAAGCCTTTCGGTGGTGCCTTTGATCGGGAAAGAGGACGAGGTGATTGGACGGCTTTTGATCTTCAACGACCTCACCGAACGCGTGAACCTGGAAGACCAGTTGATGCAGGCGGAAAAGCTCTCTTCCATCGGTTTGATGGCGGCGGGCATCGCCCACGAGGTCAACACTCCGCTGGCGGTCATCTCCTCCAACGCCCAGATGCTGATGCGGCAGATGGAACCTGATGACCCCAGGACGAAGACCCTGGATAAGATCATTGCCCAGGCGTTTCGTGCTTCCGAGATTGCCAACAGCCTGCTTAAATTCTCGCGGGTCGGAGGCAGTGAATGCTCTGACCTGGACGTGAACAGGATCATCAGCGAAAGCCTGTCGCTGGTTGATCCCATGCTGAAGACCGCCCGGATCAGTGTGCACTCCCAGTTGAAACCTTCCCTGCCCCCGGTCTACGGGAACTCGGGGAAGCTCCAGCAAGTTTTTATGAACCTGATTATGAACGCACGCGATGCCATGCCGCGCGGCGGAGAACTGACCATCACCACGGAATCGGAAAACTCCGCCGTGCGCGTTGAAGTCTCCGACAACGGCATGGGAATTCCCGCCGAGCACCTGAATAAGATTTTTGATCCTTTCTTTACCACCAAGGCTACCAGCCGAGGCACGGGGTTGGGCCTCGCCGTAACCTACGGCATCATTCAGGAACATTCCGGATTGATCCAGGTGGACAGCGTGGTGGGTCGTGGTACGACCTTCCGTCTGGAATTCCCGGCAGTAAGGAAACCCGTAAATGTCAGCTAAAGGCTCCGTCCTCGTCATTGACGACGAAACCGAAATTCGCGAAAGTCTCGCCCAGCTCCTTGAATTTGAGGGATACAGCACGGCTACCGCCGCATCAGGCGAAGAAGGTCTGAGGACTATCGAAAGCGGCCTCTTTGACCTCGTGCTGCTCGATATCAACCTGCCGGACCGCAACGGCCTTGATCTCCTCCAGCAGATCAAGCGTGAAACCCCAGATCTCGGGGTCATCATGATTACGGCTTATGCGTCCACGCAGATGGCTTTCCAGGCCTCCAAGCAGGGCGCGGACAGCTACATCACCAAACCCTGGGACAATGACAAGCTCCTGCTGGAAGTTCGCAACACTGTGGACAAGACCCGCCTTCAGCGGGAAAACGTCCAGCTCCGCCGGGCCCTGAAGCGCTACGACCTGCCCAATGTGGTCGGCAAAAGCGAAAAGATGCACAAGGTGATGGACCTGATCACCCAGGTTGCCGCCAGCCGCGCCACAGTGCTGATTACCGGGGAGAGCGGTACCGGCAAGGAACTGGTCGCCAAGACCATCCATGCCACCAGCCCCCGCGCCGATCGGCCATTTGTCCCCGTCAACACCGGTTCCATGCCTGTTGACCTGCTGGAGAGCACCCTGTTCGGCCACGTCAAAGGCGCGTTTACCTCCGCCATTGCCACCAAACGCGGCCTTTTTGAAGTCGCCAATCAGGGCACGATCTTCTTTGATGAAATCGGAACAGTGGGAGTGGAAACTCAAACCAAACTGCTGCGTGTCATTCAGGAACGCGAGTTTATGCGCCTGGGCGGAACGGAAAACATCAAAGTGGACGTGCGCATCCTGGCCGCCACCAACTCCGACTTGCGCAAGATGGTGGTGGAGGGCAAATTCCGCGAGGATCTGTTTTACCGCTTAAACGTCATCACCCTCACTTTGCCGCCGCTGCGAGATCGAAGCGAAGACGTGCCCCAGTTGGCCGAACATTTCCTGCGGAAATTTTCCGCGGAGAATGGGCGCGACGGCTTGCAGTTCACCCCCGAAGCTTTGAAGGTCATGATGGATTATGCCTGGCCGGGCAACGTCCGCGAGTTGGAGAATGCCGTCGAGCGGGCCGTGGTGCTCTCTTCCGGCCCATCCTTGGGAGTGGATCTTCTTCCCGAACAGCTTTTCCAAAATGCCGCTCGCGAGGCGGGAACAGCTTTTCCGATGGAAAACATCGACGGGCTCTCGCTGTTTGAGATTATGGAAAGTTGTGAACGCCGTATCATCATGGAAATGCTCGGCCGTACCAACTGGAGCCAGACCGATGCCGCCGAACGCTTCAAAATCCCCCTCTCCACGCTCAACCAGAAGATCAAGCGCCTCCAGATCGACATCAAACATCGCCGCGAGGGCTAACCCAAAACCCCAATCAGGGAGAAAAGCTCGGACTAAGGGCAAGACTGTTCACTTCGTCAAGTTCAGGATACATGATCGAAAATAGTTAGAGTGCGCCCCCACACCCGCCTGCGGACCGAACCCAGGCTCGTATAACGGTTCGCCAGTACCCCTTCGGCGGGCGAAGGCCCGTCCCGCCCGGGCTGATGAGAGCGCCGAACGCGGTTCACCCTCACTCCCAATGGGGCGCGGGCAGCAAAATTGAATCCCCTCTCCCCGCCCCAATTCGAGGGAACGGGCTTGTTCCGCAAAGCTGAAACCATACCTGGATCGCTAATCTCCTTGCCGCCCATGCAACCATACGATTATGCTTCCCGCTTCATGGCAATACGGAGGGGGCGCACGTTTTCCCCTCCCACCTCGCTAAGGGAGAAGCGGAGTGAAAACAACCACTGTAAGCAGGAATCAGAATAGTCCACTGACACGGCGACAGTTCCTGGCGGCGTCCACGGCGGGTTCCGCCATGGCGGCATCTCTTCCATTGGCCGCTGGTTCAACGGCAACGACCTCCGTCCACTTGCTGAAGGAGCACGGCTTTTGGGATTACACTGCGCCAGGGTGCGGGGGCATGGGGGGATATTACGAGCAGGACTACACGAGGCTGTTGGATGACATGGCTGCGACGGGTATGAACTCCCTCTGTATTATGGTGAAGTGGCTGACCACAGGATACCGCTCCCGGCTTCCCTTTCTCGACCAGCTTCCTTATTGCCCGGTCATCGCTTCCGATAACCGACTGCTCCGCGATGCAATTTCCGAAGCTAAGAAGCGGAATATCACGGTCTGGTTAGGGGCTGTTGTCTCCTACTATGACTCGGAGAAGTTTACGGGCGCCAAGCCCTGGCACGTTTTCCAGGATATGGGCGGATACAAATTACCCATGGGGGTGGGTGCTTATGCGGCCGATGAGCCGTTGCTGATCGAAAGGGCTGTGCAGATCTTTGAGGAGTTGCTCGATCTCTTTCCTGGTATTGCAGGTCTTGTGGTTGAGCTTGAATCCTCGGGAATGGAACAGCCCGAGCGCATTCTCCGCTACAACCAATGGGCCAAGGAAAATGACCGGCCCTCTTTTGAGAAGCTTGGACATCCCTTCAATCCCCGTTCCTTCGAGGTGCGCCCCTGGCGCGACTACACATCCTATGCCCGCTTCAAAGTTCTTCGGGCGGTTGAACGGGCGGCGCGAAATAAGGGATTCAAAGGCGACCTTGCCATGATTTGTGAAACGGGAAGCTACACCTACTGCGCTGTTCAGGAAGTGAACCTGAAAGAATATGGGAAGCAATTTCCGCACTGGAAAACCATTACCTACGAATACGAAAAATACATGAACCGCTACACAATGATGGGTCTGTGCATTGAATCGCCGAAACAGGAAGGCTTGGAAGTGTATTACCTTCCCCGCGGCATCATGACCTGGGGCTTGAAGTGGCCCATGCCCATTTCATTGGAGGAAAGCTGGCGGCGCGACCTGGAAGATATTCAAATGTTCCAGCCCGAATCGGTTTGGTGGTTCGGGTCGGGGACCGTGGGCGATGGAACCCACGTCAGCCTCGCCCGAATTCAGAAAAGCGGCTACCGCGATGGGGTGGACGCGCGCCGCGCCCTGCTGCGTGCGGCTTCGGCCTTGAAGACGGCGAAATAACCAGGAGGCTGTTGCGCTTGTCTCCGTGCAAACTCCCAGTGAAAACTGCGCCCCCAGGGTAAAGCTTTTCGAGATTACAAGCAGCTACCTTAATGGGTTTGGCACTTGACGCCGCACTTTACCTTCGCATATACCCAATGGCGACGATTCCAAAAAGGAGCAAGAAATGAAAAGACGCGACATACTGAAGAGTCTGCTGGCCGGCCTGGCGGCGCATCCCGGTCTCAACGCACTGGCAGGCCAGTTGCTTCCGCAAAATTCGGGCAGGCTTTTCCCCACCGATCTCCCCTATCAGAAATGGGTGGAATTCCCGGCTGAGGGTTTCAGCCATCGCGCCTGTGGGCTGATCTACAACCAGTTGCAGCCGCCGCGGCAGGGCATGGCCCTGGGCGGAATCGACACGGGCTACATGAGCATGGAAGTGGATGGAACGCTAGGCTATTGCACGGTCTTCAATTCCATCGATCCCCAGCGCGGCCCACTGGCACTGCCTTTCCTGGGGATGAGCGTGGGCGATAATGTCTGGTTGCTCGCCAGCCCGCGCAGCACGTTTGGCGAATACACCTGGATTCCCGGCCGGCAGATTCAAACAGCATCGAGGGTTCACTATTGGGGACACTACCCGGTGGTTGACATGGAATTTGAAATGCCGGGCAACCCGGTGAGCGCAGGCGCTCGCGTGTGGTCGCCCTTCCTGCCGGGGGATTCGGCCACCAGCAACACCCCGGGAACGGTGTTTGATGTCCATATCCGCAATGTCAGCAAGACGCGGCAGGAGGGCCGCATCGCTTTCATGTTCCCCGGTCCAACCCAAGCCGAGGCGCAGATCACGAATGGAAGTCCCCGGGTTCAGAGGGAGCACCCGCACATCCAATGGGTGGCCACCGCCCCCAAACCCACTCGTGCCTTGCGGCAACAGGTTCGGGGAGATTTCTCCGGCCTCGTCGTCACTTCCGAGGCGGTGAAGGAAATCGGTTACGCCATCGGCGTGGTGGGCGACGCCGAAGTCAGCACCGGAGGAGGGTTGGTGGGTGGCGCCAGCGCAGGCACTCCGGATGGCGAACCGCCGGAAACTTCCTATCATCGCAGCCGGGTTTGGACCACCATCGGCACTGCGCTTCCCGAGGCGAAGGAGAATGACTTTACCGGCTCCGTCTCCATGGCGTATCAACTCAACCCGGGGGAAGAGAAGACGGTTCGCTTTGTACTGGCCTGGATGGCTCCCATGTGGATCGGCGAAGGTCCGCACACCTTTATCCACAAATACACCGAGCGGTTCAAAAGCGTCCTGGAAGTTGCTCAATTTCTCAGTCGCGATCATGATTCGCTTCTGCGCCGCGTGCTCGGTTGGCAGGACGTCATCTTTGGTGAGCAGCAGCTCCCGGTCTGGTTGCGCGAAGCTCTGATCAACATTCTCTACCTGTTCCCCGTCAACAGCCTGTGGGCCACAATGCATCCGCCCATTGGTCCGTGGTGTGATCCCAAAGACGGCCTCTTCGGGATGATTGACGGCCTGGTGGAAGACCCCGGCATGGAACCGCTGCCTGACACTTTTTATGCCAACGCGCCCATCGTGTATTTCTTCCCCGATCTCGCGCACTCCACTCTGCGGGGTTACAAAGCCTATCAATTCACCAATGGCCAGGCTCCCTGGGTTTTCGGCGGCATCATCGGCGGAGCCAAGGGTGGGTATGAGCCGACGGCGGGCACGGAAATGGCCTCGCCCTCGCCCGGTTATCAGTCCACCACCACCGGGCCGAGCTACGTGGATATGGTTGACCGTTATTGGCAGCGCACGGGTGACAATGAGTTCTTGAAGGAGTTCTATCCCTCCGTAAAGAGCAACACCATCTTCACCATGTCGCTGCGGCATGGGGACGGCGATGGCAATGTGATCAGCGTGCCCGACGGAAACCAGGACCCCAATCGCTCCACCCCCCACCCGGGCATTCTGCTGGAATGGTTTGAGTGGGTCCGATGGTTCGGCATGGCGTCGCACGTGGGCGGCATCCACCTGGCAACTCTTCGCATGGTGGAACGGATGGCGGAGAAGCATGGTGACCAGACGTTTGCCCAGCAATGCAAGGACTGGATCGCGCAGGGAACGCGTGCCATGGAGACTCAGATGTGGGGCGGTAGTTATTACCTTCCATATTATGAAGTCAAGACAGGTAAGAAATCGGAGGATATCTTCGCCTATCAATTGGATGGAGATTGGATGGCCAAATTCCATGGCCTTGGCCCGGTCTTTCAACCCGACCGTGCCAAGACTGCGCTCGATACCATCGCCAAAACCTGCGCCCGCCTGACTCCTTACGGCGCCACCAACTTTGCCCACCCCGACGGCAGTTATGTTGACGATATCGGCTATGGCCCCAACACCTTCTTTGTGCCCGAAGTCTACATGCTGGCTATGACCTACATGTACGCCGGCGAACGCGAATTTGGATTGGAGTTGGCGCGCCGGTGCGTCCGCGCCCTGATCGACAACGGCGGTGAATGGGACCAGCCCAACATGCTGCGCGGCGATACCGGTGTGGAACTCTTCGGCAGCCACTACGACCAGAACATGATGCTGTGGGCACTGCCCGCCGCGCTGGAAGGCAAAGACATCGCCGCCGCCTGCGCGCCCGGAAGCCTGGTGGACCGCGTGATCCAGGCGGCCAGAAAAGCCTGACGGGAATTGCTTTTCTCTTTCGTAGCTCTTGAACATCGGTGCGGGAGGTCTCCACCGAACCCCGTAAAGCGGGTAAACGCAACTGAATGTCATTTCAGTTCATTTGGTGCAAAAATGTCCGACGATTCGCGAATCTTGCGTGCATTTCGGCATAGAATGTCGCTCGATTCGTGTCATTTGGTACAAAAATGTCCGACGATTCGGGTGGCAAATTGTCCGCGTTTTGTTTGTTTTCATACACTTAGTGGCTTTGTTCGTCGAAAATGACATCTTTTTTTCGGGGCTCGCTCCCAACATGTCCGCACGCATTTAAGAACGT
>PLSX01000241.1 GCA_003165315.1 Acidobacteriota bacterium | reverse complement strand
TGAGCGATCTTTATGGCGCGGGATGCCCCACGGGCGCGCGCCTTACCGAATACCCCGGCTGGCCTAGTGTGGATGAAGCGCATAAGCGGATCAAGGAAGCCCTGCCTTATTTGAAGTACGTCCGGAACACCAGCATTTCGTGGGGAATCCGTCTAATCCTGGAAGACCTTTATGGCTGGAAAGAACCTCTGACGGCTGACAACTGGCAGCGTCTGGACGATCAGATCCGCGAGCGCGCCGACGATCGTGCTTGGCAGCGCGAAATCGTGCGCCGCACCAATATTCAGCGCTACTGCACGGAGCATGCGCGCCGCGAGAGCGGGCAGGACAAGGATATTCTGCAATATGCCCTGGAGTGGGCGTTCTTCACCCGCTGCCAATGGGGCGAGTTTGACACGGCGCTTTACGAGGTTGAGCGTTGTTGGGGAAAGACGCCTTCTAGTCCAAGCCCCATCGGAGCGGGCGGGCGGCCTGCCACGGAGCGCACCATCAAGACACTGGAAGACGTCCACTCCGCTGTGAACCACTATGTTGAGAACATTCCCTACGACCAGATTCTATCCACTGCCACGCACATCTCCACCGACATCGATTTGACCGTCGTCAGCGATGAAGATATGGCCGCGGCCCTGACCCGGCGGGCGAATGCCGGCCCGAAAGAGCGCGATATTTACGCCTCCTACATCAATGAGGCCTACCTGAACGCGCTGGAAGCCCGGAACGCCAAGATCATCTTTCAGTTCAGTCTGGGTGCTGAGCCCTTGCCGTTCGAAACGGCCAGCCGCCTCTCCCAGCAGACCATCAAGCAACTGGCCGAGATGATCAGTCGCCACCCGAAGATCCATTTCCAGAGCTTCGTGGCCAGCCGGCACGCCAATCAATCACTCTGCACGATGTGCCGCGAATTGCCGAATTTCTCCCTCAGCGGATACTGGTGGCTGAACTTTTTCCCTTCGGTGATCCGCCAGGTGATGGAAGAGCGGCTCGACATGCTTCCGACCAACAAGCAGGTGGGCTTCTTCTCCGACGCCTATTGCCTGGAGTGGACATACGGCAAATCGAAGATCGTATTGAACCAGTTGGCCGCTGTGCTGGCTGATAAAGTTGCAATCGGCCAGTATTCAAAGAACGAAGCCTTGCGAGTGGCGCAGGCGATTCTCTACGAAACGCCCCAGGAACTGCTGGGAATGCGGCCGGCGACGGTACACGCAGCGGGGGCGAAGTAAATTGAAAGATCCTGTTAACCATTGAAGCGGCTTGTAGCGCGGGTGTCCCCACGCGCGCTTGCACGATGGGTGAATGGACATTCGGTGCGGGTGGGGACACCCGCGCTACAAGCCGCCCCTGCCGTCAATATTGGGCCGTAACGTCAACAAGCTTGTGCAAGCCCGGCCCCTAGGTGAGACGCGTAAGTTGGTTGCAAAGAAAATCAAACATTATGCCTAAAATTCATTGTGTAGGAGCCTTGGTGGTGGACCTGTTGAGCGGCCCCATCAAGCAATATCCCGTTCCCAAGGTGCAATCGCAGATCACCACGGAATGGATTCGAATGGCGCCCGGCGGCGGCGCGGCCAACACCCCATCGGCCCTGGCGCGGATGGGACTGGAAGTTACTGCTTTCTCGAAGGTGGGGGATGATCCCAACGGCAGATTTATTCTCCACGAGCTGGAGCAAGTGGGTGTGAACACGGCAGGCGTCTGCATTTCCAAGAAGGATTCAACCCCCTTCACGTTTGTAGGAATTCACAGCGACGGCGACCGAACTTTTATTCACACTCCGGGCTCCAACGTCACCTTCAATCTCGCCGACATCGAAATGGATAAGGCCCTGAACTGCGATTTTCTTCTCTACCAGGATCTCTGGGTTCTCCCGGGGCTCGACGGAAAATCCGCGGCAAGCCTTCTGGAAGAGGCTCGGCGGCGGAAAATCGTGACCTTCCTGGATGAGGCCTTCGGCTATGGTCCGAAGCGCGAATCGCTTGAGGCTATGCTGCCGCACTGTGATTACGTGATTCCCAGCTTCGATGATCTCCAGGCCGTCTATCCGAACTCAAGCGTGAACGATCTTGTGGACAGGATTCTCGCGCATGGCGCAGGGGCTGTGGTCATCAAGATGGGCCCGAAGGGTTGTTTTGTGGCCCATGGCGACGTTCGGAAACAAGTGGAGGCTTACCCTGCCAACGTCTTGGACACCACCGGTGCGGGCGATTGTTGGGACGCGGGATTCATCGCTGCTCTCTCATGCGGCAAAGACCCTGTGGCTGCCGCCCAGATTGGCTGTGCGTGTGCCGCGTTTGGAATCGAGGCGGTGGGCGGGTCCACCGGAGTGCCGTGCTTCGAATCGGTTCGGCAGCGAGCGCTGTAATTGCAGAAGGCAACGGCGGCGGTGCCCGTTGCGAGCTTTCAGCAGGAACACCAGAAGGTTTCACACGATAGGCAATGGAAGTGCTGCTTCGGGGAGTTATTCAGCAAAGTCTGACAACTCCAGGCGTAAGTTGCCTGCATTGGTAGCATAGGCGCAGCCGGTTTCAAGGTCCACCACACGGTTGCGGATCAGCTTCTCGATTTCGCCGTCAAAATGCTGCATGCCGTCGAGGGCCCCGTCCCGCATCGCGTCAATCAGAGTTTTACCTTCTCCTTCGCCTTTTTCGAGATACTCCCGAGTGCGCATCGTGGATTTCAGGACTTCAAAGGCGGCCACGCGCCCGCTCGAGTCGGCGCGCGGCAACAGCCGCTGCGAAACGATGAAGCGGAAAGATTTCGAGAAACGATTGCGAATGGTCGCCTGCTCCCCCATGGGGAAAACACCGCAGATGCGTTCCACCGTCTTGGCTGCGTCAATCGTGTGGAGCGTGGAGAGAACCAGGTGGCCGGTTTCGGCGGCCTCCATCGCAATCTCAATGGTCTCCTTATCGCGCATCTCCCCCACCAGAATCACCTTGGGCGCCTGCCGCAGCGCTCCCCGCAGTGCCTTCGCGAAGGAAGGCGTGTCGCTGTGCAACTCGCGTTGATGGATGGTGGACTTCTTGTGAAGATGAAGGAACTCGATAGGGTCTTCAATTGTGAGGATGTGGCAGGCCTTCTCCTCGTTGATTTTGTCAATCAGTGCGGCCAGGGTGGAGGACTTTCCCGAGCCCGTCGGACCCGTCACCAGCACGATGCCATTTTTCAAACCCACAATCTCCATTAACTGTGGAGGCAGGTTGAGGCTTGAAAAACTGGGAATAACGTTGGGGATGACGCGCATTACAATGGCGCACGAGCCCCGTTGAGTAAATATATTCACCCGGAAGCGTGCCTGCCGCGGGAGGCTGTAAGAAATGTCGCAAGACCCTTCCGAGCGCAATTTCTCCAGCGCCGTCTTGTTGTTCCCGATCAGGTGGGCGGCAAAGTTCGCGGTATCTTCCGGACGCAGCGGCGGCATTCCCTCGATTCTTACGGGCACCAGTTGTCCGCTCTGCTCGACCTGCGGCAGGCGGCCCGGCGAAAAGATCAAGTCGCTCACATGACTGCCTGCGCGCAGCATGGTCGCCAGGATGACCGGTGGGGTATGCTGCTGTGGAGCGGCAGTCGCAGGAGCCGGCACTGGCGGGGGAGTCGGGGTTGGCGGTGTGGCCATAGCAATCCTCCAGGGAAATTCGGGCGAATTTCTCCATCACGACTTGTCAGTAGAGATCAGGTCAACCCCTCGTACTGCACTATAGCAAATCGCCATTATCTTTCAATGGTACCTTTGGGGACTAGCCCTTGGCTGCAAATGGAAAGACCGGGCTCCCGCCCCGCCCTGGAGTTCCACACTTGTGAGTTGGAAGCCATGGTCAGTGATTTTCTGACCGTGGGTACTTCGACGGCATGAATGCACTATTCGCTTTGCAGGCGGGATTGTTAAGGATGGGCAAGAGAAAAGCCCACGGTCAGAAAATCGCTGACCGTGGGTACCATTTATTAGCTTTTGACTTTTGCGATTTGCCCTTTGACTTGCTATTTCCGGGCCATTAAACCGACATTCCCGCGTCATCATCCGCTTCCGCAGAAACCTCGTCCATAACTTCCAGTGGAGCGCCTGGTACGGACAATCTCTTGCCCCGGCGCATGGCCACGATCCCGGTACGTACCATTTCCAAAATCCCAAACGGGCTCAGGACTTCCACCAATCCATTGATCTTGTCTTCGCCGCCGGTAATTTCAATCGTTACCGAATCCGAAGCCACATCCACCACGCGTGAGCGGAAGACGTTAGCCAGTTGTAGGACGTGAGCGCGGTCCTGGTGCTGCGCCGAGACCTTGATCATGGCCAGATCCCGGGAAATGATCGGTTCATGGGTGATGTTCTCCACCAGCAGCACGTTCACCAGCTTGTAGAGGCTGGCTTCGATGCGCTTCGCCTGGTCCACATCGGCATCCACGGTAATCGTCATGCGGGAGACTTCCGGCTTCTCGGTGCGCCCCACCGTCAATGAGTCGATATTGAAGGCGCGCCGCCGGAACAGCGAGGAGACTCGCGTTAGAACGCCGGGCTTATTCTCCACATGGACAACAAAAGTATTGAGCATAGGGGTCTTCAATCTTATCCAAAATCTGAAATTTGCCGGACAGAGATGTCGGCACATAATCTACTAATGAGTGGAAGATTGAATGACAGAAACCCCCTCACCCCCACCCCTCTCCCCCAAAGGGGCGAGGGGAGAAGGGATTTGATTCTTACTCCCTCGCCCCTTTGGGGGAGAGGGGTGGGGGTGAAAGGGTTCATACGTTCTCCACTCCGCACTACTCAATAAAGTCTCAAATTCTTAGAGATGCGATTCGTCTTCGGCGGTTTCCACCAGGGGGTTGGGGCGCCGAATCATCTCGTGCAGCGCCGCTCCCGCAGCAACCATGGGATAAACCGAATCCTCTTGTTCAACCTGAAAATCGATCAGTACCGCGCCCGGGTGTTGGCGGGCCGCTTGCACTGCCGGAACCACTTCAGAGCGTTTTTTCACCGTGATGTTGCGGATTCCGTAGGCGTCTGCCAGCTTGCCGAAATTGGGGCTTAACAACGGCGTGGATTCATAGTTGCGATCGTAGAAGAACTCCTGCCACTGCCGCACCATGCC
>PLSX01000069.1 GCA_003165315.1 Acidobacteriota bacterium | reverse complement strand
GGCGCGCTGCACATGGGGCACGTGCGCAACTACTCCATTGGCGACGCGCTGGCACGCTACATGGCGATGAAGGGTTTTAACATTCTGCACCCCATCGGCTGGGACGCCTTTGGTCTGCCGGCGGAAAACGCGGCCATCAAGCATCAGCGGCACCCCTCCGAATTTACCTTTACCTATATCGAACGCATGCGCAAGCAGCTTCAGCGCCTGGGAGTGAGTTACGACTGGCGGCGCGAGATCGCCTCCTGCGTGCCGGAATACTACCNNGGTTCTTCCTGAAGATGTATGAGCGTGGCCTTGCCTATCGCAAGCAGAGTCGCGTGAACTGGTGCCCGCAGTGCGAAACCGTACTGGCCAACGAGCAGGTGGTGGATGGCTGCTGTTGGCGCCACGAGGACACGCCGGTTATTGAGCGCGAATTGGAACAATGGTTCCTGAAGACCACGGCCTATGCCGAGCAGTTGCTCGACGACATGAAAGAGCTGGTGCGCTGGCCGGAGCGCGTGCTGACCATGCAGAAGAATTGGATCGGAAAATCCACCGGCACCTTTGTGGATTTTACCATCAACGATTTGGGGAAGCCGGTGCGCATCTTCACCACTCGCGTTGACACAATCTTCGGCTGTAGCGCTGTCTTCCTGGCGCCGGAGCATCCGCTGTTGGCGGAGTTGCTCGCGAATTCCAAAGAGCGCGCACGCCTGCGCGAAGAAGTGGCGCGGATTAAAGCCGCCTCCGTGCGCGCGCGTGTTGATGTGGAACTGGCCAAAGTGGGCGCGGACACTGGCTTCACAGCGCGCAATCCCTATAACGGGGAGAGCGTTCCCATCTGGCTGGCCAATTTTGTGCTGATGGACTACGGTACGGGCGCCATCATGGCGGTGCCTGCGCATGACGAACGCGACTTTGAATTCTGCTCGGCCTACGGACTGCCCATCCGGACTGTGATTGTGCCGGAAGGATCGCCAACTGAAGTTGAAGCAGGACCACCGCCTCAAGCAATGGGCGATTACGGTCGCCTGGTGGCTTCCGGTCCCTACACTGGCCTAACGTCGGAGGAAGCGATTGAGCGTATGACTCGCGACGCCGAGGCCAAGGGATTCGGCAATGGAACGGTTCAATATCGCATCAAAGACTGGGGCATTTCACGGCAGCGCTATTGGGGGACGCCCATCCCCATGATTTATTGTGAGACGGATGGAATCGTGCCAGTGCCGGAAGCTGACCTGCCCGTGGTTCTGCCTCCGAACGTCAAGCTGACCGGACGCGGACACTCCCCGCTGGCGGAAGTCCCCGACTTTGTGAACACAACTTGTCCGAAGTGTGGCAAGCCGGCGCGGCGCGAGACCGATACCATGGATACTTTTATGGATTCATCCTGGTATTTTTACCGCTATACCGATCCTAAGATTGCAACGGCGCCAATTAACAAGGATGCGGTGAAGTATTGGTTTCCTGTCGATCAATATATCGGCGGCATCGAGCACGCCATTCTCCACCTGATCTACATGCGGTTCTTCACTAAGGTCATGCGTGACATCGGCCTGGTGGATTTCTCCGAGCCTGTGGCGCGGCTGTTTACCCAGGGCATGGTGATCAAAGACGGCTCGAAGATGTCAAAGTCCAAAGGGAACGTGGTGGACCCAACCCTCCTGTTCTCCAAATATGGTGCAGATACGACACGCCTCTATATGCTTTTCGCTGCCCCACCAGAGAAAGATCTGGATTGGAACGATGCGGGTGTGGAAGGCGCATTCCGCTTCCTGGGCCGCGTCTATCGGCTGGTGGCGAAACACTCCGACAAACTCCAAGGCGTTGAGGCAGGGAATCTGACGGCGGAAGAAAAGGCCTCGCTCACGCCAGAGGAGCGGCGACTGTTGCGCAAGGCGCATCAGACGTTACGGCACGTTACTGAAGACATGGAAGAACGCTGGCACTTTAACACCGACATCGCCAACACCATGGAACTGGTCAATGAACTGACGGAGCTCGACGCTGCGGTGGAAGCCGGGCAGATTCGACCCGCCATCCTGAAGACCTCGCTGGAATTCCTTGCGGCCATCCTCTCACTCTTCACCCCGCACGTGGCGGACGAGCTTTGGGAAGGGCTTGGCCACTCGCAACCTCTGCTGAGGGTGCCATGGCCCGCATTTGACACGGAACTGGCCGCTGAAGATAAGCTGGAGTACCCCGTGCAGGTCAACGGCAAGCTGCGCGCGCGCATTCACGTGGCCGCAACCGCGGGAGAAGAGGAAGTCCGCGCCAAAGCCTTGGCAGATGAGAAGGTCATCCAGCACTTGGCCGGCTTGCAAGTGAAGAAAATCATTGTCGTACCGGGGAAGCTGGTAAGCATTGTGGCGAAGTAGCAAGGCTTGAGAGTGTTCTTACATGGTCCCCTGACGTCAGAATTTTGGAGCTGCAACATGATACCCCTGGCACTCTTGCTGAGACTGCATCTTCACGGCGCCGGAGCTTGGTTCCTGCTTATAACCGTGCTGGTAGTGGTGACGGTGCTGCTCTTTCTTCCTAGGAAAAAGGATTGAGGTAACCTGCTTTTAGAGTGAACAGAACACCAAGACTTGATATCCAAGATTAAATCTATGACCCTACCCAACCCTGTAGTTGTTCTCGATTTTGGTTCGCAATACACCCAACTGATTGCCCGCCGCATCCGCGAACTTCAGGTTTATGCGGTGATTGTGCCGTGCAATATCTCCTTTGAGGATCTCGTGCAGATGAACCCCCAAGCGTTGATTCTTTCCGGCGGGCCGTCATCCGTCTATGACCCTGAGTCGCCGGTTTGCGATGAGCAAGTCTTGACGCTCAAACTGCCCGTGCTTGGTATCTGCTACGGGTTGCAGTGGATGGCATACAAGCTGGGCGGCAAAGTGGAGCCGGCAGGCGCGCGCGAGTACGGCTTTGCCGAGCTTGATATCCTGCCTTCCTCGCGTCTCCTGGCTGGTTTTCCCGCGACCCTCAAGGTCTGGAACAGCCACGGCGACCACGTGGTTGAGGTTCCACCGGGGTTTGCTATCACAGGGCGGACGCAAAACGCTATTTCAGTCATTGAAAATCCCGCGGCGAAAATGTACGCAGTGGAGTTCCACCCGGAGGTTCACCACACGACGCGGGGACGGGAAGTGTTGGAGCACTTCGTCTCTGACATTGCCGGCATCAAACCCAACTGGTTTCCCGGGTCGTTTATTGAGCAAACCGTGCAGAAAGTCCGTGAGCAGGTGGGAGAAAAGCACGCCCTCTGCGCCCTTTCCGGGGGAGTGGACTCTGCTGTGGCCGCGACCTTGGTGGGCCGGGCGCTCGGGGATCGCCTGACCTGCATTTTTGTGGATAACGGTCTCCTGCGCAAGGATGAGTTTGCTCAAATCAGCAGTAAGCTGCAGGAACAAGCCCATTTGAATGTGAAAACTGTCGATGCCCAGCAACGCTTTCTTACCCGTCTAGCGGGGGTTACCGACCCGGAACGGAAACGCAAGATCATCGGCGAGGAGTTCATTCGGGTGTTTGAGGAAGAAGCCCGGGCGATGGGTGACGTTGAGTTTCTGGTGCAGGGAACGCTTTATCCCGATGTTATTGAATCCGTGTCAGTTAAGGGGCCTGCGGCGATCATCAAGAGTCACCACAACGTGGGCGGCTTGCCTCCCGACTTGAAATTTACGCTGATTGAGCCCCTACGTGAGTTGTTTAAGGATGAGGTGCGGATCGTGGGGCGTGAGTTGGGATTAGAAAAGGCGTTGGTGGACCGGCAACCATTTCCCGGGCCTGGGCTGGCTGTGCGGATTGTCGGGGAAGTAACCCCCGAACGGTTAAGAATGGTCAGAGAAGCGGACGCCATCGTACAGCAGGAGGTCAGGACACACAGATACTATGACCGGCTTTGGCAGTCCTTCGCGGTACTTTTGCCCGTTTCTAGCGTTGGAGTGATGGGTGACGCCAGAACCTACGCATCGACCATTGGCATACGCGCAGTGGAGTCGGAGGATGGCATGACCGCAGATTGGGCACAGCTACCGCCGACTCTCTTGCAACGCATGGCAACGAGGATCGTCAACGAGGTAAAAGGCGTAAACCGGGTAGTCCTCGACATAACTTCGAAGCCACCCGGCACCATCGAGTGGGAATAACTCCCCGCCCGCCACTGGCTTGAACCAGCGGCACCACTCCATCGCCGTGAAAGGAAAAAGCTTACCGGCTGGCTAGCTTTTGCGCCATATACAGCAGGAGCTGACGATCTTTCTCGTCGATTCGACCGAGAAGTCGCTTTACTTTCTCGTAAAAACGCAGTTCCTTTTCCTGCTCTGCGTCGAGAACCAGCTCTTCCGTCGTCTGGCGCTTGCTGAGGTTCGGGAGCGTCGGTGGCTCATCACCCTCAAAGAACAAATGATAGAGGGGGAGTTCAAGCGACGCGGCCAACCTCTCGAGGGTTTCCAGCGAAGGGACCGTGTGTCCATTCTCAACCCGGGAAATATAGCAGCGTAGCAATCCGGTTCGTTTTTCAATATCACCTTGCGAAAGGTTCCGTTCTTCTCTTAGCTTCTTAAGCCTTGTTCCGATTATCATGGGCACATTCTTGCATAAAGTAATTAAGTGGTCAACTAAAATTTGGATTAGAATTCAATTGGAATATCCTTAGAAATTTGCACCACTTGCTCCTGTAACCCCAGTGGCTTCTCCCTCGTCCGAATCATTGAGGGATAGCTTAAGATGGAAGACCGATGGAAACTTCCGGCGCACAGATTGCCCAGGAAATTCAGTGGATCAAGCGCGCACAGCAGGGAGATGCGGAGGCCTTTGGACCTCTGGTGCAAAAGCACCAGCAGCGTGTCTTCTCCCTGGTTTACCATCTGGTTCGCCGCCGCGATGAAGTGGAAGATCTTGCCCAGGAGATTTTCATCAAGTCGTTCCGGGCGATTCGGAGTTATAACTTCCAATCCTCATTTGCCACATGGCTCAGCCGCATTGCCACCAATCATTGTTACGATTATTTGCGACATGAGCGCGCATCGCGGGTGAGTTTCTATTGGCAGATGGGGGAGAACAGCCAGCAGGAATTGGAGGCGAACGCGGAGAGTCAGCCGGAGCATGTGCTCGACCACGAAGAACAGGTGGTGCTGAAGGATTTGGTCAGCAAGCTTTTGGATCGGGCTCCCGAGAATGACAGAGAAATACTGGTTTTAAAGGAGCTGCAGGATTATTCTGTGGAAGAGATTGCCGAGATTCTAAAGTTAAAGCCGACGACGGTGAAAGTGCGGTTGCATCGCGCCCGAAAGCGCATGTTGGAAGATTTGCGCCAGTGGCGGGAGGAAAACAAAGCCCATGCGCTGTGATGAGATTCGTGATCGCTTAGACATTCTCTGGGACGGAGAGCAGCCGGCTGAGATTCACCAGCACCTCACCGAGTGCGCCTCATGCTCCACATATCAACGCGACCTGCGTCTGCTGCGCGCGGGGTTCACCTTGTGGCAAAAGGACGCAGTTCCCGCGCCTTCGCTAGGCTTTGCCGAGCGATTGGTGCGCCAACTGGGGGAATTGAGCCATGCGCCCAGCGTGGCGGATTTCTTCGAACTCGTGGGAAGGCGCTTTGTCTATGCCACCCTGGCGCTTGCGCTTTTTGCGATCCTGGCCCTGACTGTACCGTTAACGGGGCCGGTCCGCGCACTGAGCGTTGCTGACATTCAAGTGCCAGCGCAGGAAGCTTCGCTGGCCTATTCCGATCCTATCGGAGAAACTGCCATGCAGGAATCTCCCGACCTGGCGCCCGTGGAAACTCCCACGCCCGCCGTCACCCATGAGGCGAAATGACCCGGCGTGCTTATCTCTATTTCACTTTGACCATTATCCTGGGCGCGGTCTTGGGCGGCGCGGGCGTCTATTATTTCTTGTGGCACTCCGGGCGTCTTCAGCACCCTGGCGGTTTCAACAAGGCTCATGCCGAGGCGCATCTCAAGAAGGACCTGAACCTGTCTGATCCCCAGATGCAGCAGCTTGACCAGATATTCAACGAAAGCTCGAAGAAGATGGCGGATTTGCAAAAGCAGTTGGATCCGCAGTTCCAGGCAATTCACATGGAGACACGGGCCCGCATTCGGCAAATCCTCGACCCCGATCAGGCGAAGAAGTTTGATGAATTTGTAAGGCAGATGGATGAAAGGCGCAAGCGGCGCGGCCCGCCACCGGGACAATAGGAAAAGTGCAGTCTTGGCCTTGCCATGGTGAATGTTGGGAATTGCTTTGGTAAGAACTACCTGGGTGGTTGCACCCGGCTGGCAGTTTTTGTCGGAAAACGAAAGACCCCTTCCGGGCGGAAAGGGTCTTGGGTCAAATAGAAAGTTTCCCGCAATCAGCCTTCGAGGGTCTAAAAGGCCAGACTAGAATGGAATGTCATCGTCGCTGATCTCGGGTTCGGATGGGGCAATTGGCTCTCCGGTGGGTGATGGCGCAGGCGGTGCATGCCGTTCAGGGGTGGGGCGGTCCTGCGCCGGCCGATTCATTCCTCCACCTCCCGAGTCGCTTTTGGATCCCAGCATCTGCATCTGGTTGGCGATGATTTCGTAGGAAGTTCGTTTGTTCCCCGACTGGTCCTGCCATTGCCGGCTGCGAATTGTCCCTTCGATATAAATCAGCTTTCCTTTGGTCAGGTATTCACCGCAGATCTCCGCCAGCTTATTCCAAGCTACAATGTTGTGCCATTCGGTATGTTCCTGTTTCTCACCCGTCTTGTCCTTGAAGCTATCATCGGTGGCCAAGCTGAATTTGGCCACAGGGGCGCCGCTGGGTGTGTATTTCAACTCCGGGTCTTTCCCCAGACGACCCACCAGAATTACTTTGTTGACGGATCCGGCCATAGAATTCTCTCCTTAATTTTGTCCTTCTCATCGTGCCATCCGCGCGGTCTGCAGGATGCTTTCCGGCCGCGATTTAGCTGCTCTTCCTGTGTGTTGGCGCGGCTGGTGGCGCGGCGATGCCCAGCTTCTTCAGCCGTTGGCGGGCCAGATCAGCTTCGTGCGAATCCGGAAAGCGCTGTACCAGGGAGCGCAATTCACGGATTCCCGCCGTCTTTTCATCCATGGCAAGCAGGGAAAATCCCTTCTTCAACTGCGCGGCGGCGGCTTTGTTTCCCGTGGGGTATTTTTCACCACAGGCGTCGTAAGCCTCGATGGCGTGCTTGTAATCCTGCTGGCTGTAATAGCATTCGCCGATGTAGAACTGGGCGTTGGAAGCGCGGTCAGTATCCTTGTAATATCTCAGATAATCCTGGAAGGATTGAATCGACAGATCGTATTGCCCGCCGTTGTAATAGCTCAATCCCTGGCTATAGAGCGAGTCGGCGTCCGGCACCGGTGGCGCCCCCGGTGCGGCAGGGGCTCCGGGCGCTCCCGCCGGGGCGGGGCTGGAGGCTGGGAGCGTGGTAAGAATAGTCTGCATTTGGGCCATCTGCTCACTCAATTTTGAGAGGCGGGCCTTGGCTTCGTCCAGACTCTCGCTCAGCGCCTGCATCTGGGTGGTCAGGTTATCAAAGCGGTTTCCGGAGGAGGCCAGGTTCTGCTGAATCGCTGCTTGTGATTCAGTGACGGTGGTTTTCATGGTGTTGACGTTGTCGTTGGCCTGCTCGATCAGGGTCTTCAACACCGCGGTCTGCGTATCCACCGTCTTTTGCAAGCTCTGGACCGCCTGCTGCAAGGCGTCGAGCTGCTGCTCAATCTGGAGTTCATCTTTGTTGGTGGCGAGTGCGGGCCGGACTTGCGCGCCCACGAAGGCAAGAATCATCAAGGCCAGTAAGGTATGTTTTTTCAAGGTTGCTGCGTCCTCGCTTGAGAAAATTTCAGATTAGCCAGTCTAACCTCTTGATGTGCGCGGGTCAACGGGCTCGATGTTGAAGTGACGACTATTTTTCGATGGAAGTTGCTTAACTTCCGCGTTTCCAATGGGCCTATGGGGATGTAGCACGGGAGGGATAAGCGGACCGGCAGTGAGAATACAATCGGGATCCCGGGCATCTAACGGCGGAGCAAGGATTTTATTCTGGCAACTATCCGCCAATGGTAGTACAGCTAGCGTTCCGCCGTTTACCGGAAGGCAGCGTTTCATGGTCGCCTTATTCGCTGAGCTTAAGACACCAACCCACCAGACCCTTTGAATCAGGCCCTTTCGGCATTCCGCTGCGTTGGGGGAACAAAGGGAAAGGCCGGGAGCCAGAATAGACTCCCGGCTGATTCCACTAACTGCTTATTGCGATTCGGCGCCGTAGTGAAAGTGATCCACACGGTTTTGCTGCCAGCAGTCTTCCGACTTGCCGGATTGGTCGCAACCGGTCACTGGACGGCTCTTGCCATAAGAGATGGTGGAGATCCGGTCAGTGGTTACGCCTGCATTCACCAGGAAGTTTTTGGCGGCGGTGGCGCGTTTGTCGCCCAAAGCCAGGTTGTACTCCTCGCTTCCGCGATCATCGCACTTGCCTTCGATGGTGAATTTGATGCTCTGGTGATCCTTCAGGAAACTCGCATCGCCTGTCAGGACCGTCTCAGCGTCTGGGCGGATGGTTGCTTTGTCATAGTCAAAATATGCGTCTTTGACATTCTGATCAAACAACTGATCATCCGTAATTTGCACCGGTGCGGGCGGTGGCGGTGGCGGCGGTGGGATCGTCACGGTGACGCGGGCGGTGGCACTCTGTGTGCCGCCCGGGCCTGTGGCGGTCACGGTGTAAGTGGTCGAGTCCTGCGGCGTGACCGAGGAAGAACCCGAGGCTTGGACCTTGCCAACTCCCGGCTCAAGATCCAGATCGGTGGCATTCTGAGAAGACCAGCTCAGCGTGACCGATTGGCCTTTGTCGATGGTGCTGGGTTCAGCGGTTAAAGTTACGGTCGGTGTCGGCGGCGGCGGTGGCGGTGGTGGCTGCGGTGGTGCTGGAACCGCTTTCTTGGAGCAAGCCCCCGCCAGTAATACGAGTCCCAATATCCCGACGAGAACCGCAAGACTGCGTTTCTTCGTTCTCATGCTTAAATCCTCCTTGAGTAGGTAGAAAATCTCGAAATCCCGTGGGTAAAATGGAGTTTCCTCAAACTTCCCCCTTCCAGCGCATTCAATCACAGAAGTGCATTTGTTCATGCGCCGGAGTGAAAGCTTTCAGAACATGTGATACTACCACCAAATCCTCACACAACACAACCTCTTGCATGAAAAAAATTTCGAATCGCAACGATTGCAATATCACTAATTTTGTCCATCTTTGCCGCAGGCTATGCCGGAAAGGGCATTACCCCTGCCTACCCCGCTGGTCCGCACAGGGGGAAGGAATCTCGCGTTGTGATATGTCCATCTCTAATTGGCTGGACAAAGTAGCTCCGCTATCTTGGCGGCACTCGCCGGCAGGATGCCAGCGCTACCGCTGAAGCAGGGGCACGCCATGGCGCGCCCCTGCGAACCTAATTCGACCAATTGGCATTCCAGTTCTCCCCGTCCTTCGTTAATTGCTGGGGTTCCAGGCCGTTGGCGAGCATGGTCCACACCTGGCGCGTGCCCGAGCGCGTGGATTCAAAGGCCAGGTGTCGGCCATCCGGCGACCACGTGGGATGCTCGTTGCGGCCGGCATCGTGCGTCAACTGGATAATCCGGCCGGTGGCAATTTCCATAATGTAGATATCATACGTTCCGGTTTCGGAAACCCGCCAGTGAAAGGCCATAAACAGGCCGTTGGGTGACCACGACGGAGCGCTGGCGTCACCTCCCTGGGCTGCCGTCGTCATGCGCCGCAAATTGGTGCCGTCCGCCGACATGATGTAAACCTGGGGTGAGCCGCTGCGGTCAGAAACAAAGGCCAGTTCATTGCCGGTCTTGGGATTCCAAGCCGGAGAAATGTCCACGCCCGGCGAGAAAGTAAGGCGTTGCAGGTTGAAGCCATTGACGTCGGAAACATAAATCTCCGGATCGCCTCCCAAGCTCGAACAGAAGGCGATCTTTTTTCCGTCCGGCGACCAAGCGGGAGTGGCGTTCAGGCCCTTGTAGGAGGGGAAGGGAATGCGCCGGTTGGTTTCAAACGAGAAGAGGTAAATCTCCGGGTTGCCAATCGACTTGCCCAATACGTAGCTGGTGAAAGCCAATTTGGTGTTGTCAGGAGACCAGCGCGGCGTAGTGGACATCGAGCCATAGCTGGTAATGGGATGTTGGTTGAAGCCATCGTAGTCCATCACCCAGATCTCCGCATGCCCCGAGCGTTTGCTGACATAGGCAATGCGCGTTTCATTGATTCCCTTCAGCCCGCCACCCAGCGTCATGATGATTTCATCGGCGAAGCGGTGGGCGGATTCGCGGGTGGAGACTTCGTTCATGGTGGCAACATAACGCTTGGCCAATACTCCGGGGTTGGCCTGGTTTCCCAGATCAAAAACCCGGCCGGTGATCACCAAATTGGAATTGATGTTCTCGGCTTTGCCGAAAACCAGCATCTGGGCGGACGCGGGAGGTGTGCTCCAGGCGTTAAAGTCAACGTCCAGCGGCTCCTCGGGGACCCTCAAAGGGTAATTGCTCTTGCTTTCCATCTCAAATATGCCGACGTTCTGGAGATCGTTCCACAGGACCTGATTGAACTCCTGCGTCAGGCTGACCAGTTGCTGGTCCACCGACTTGGGCGGGAAATCCGGAACCGCCAGCTTGATTTTCGGCGCGCCCAGGTTCACTCCGGTGTCAATTTGCCAGCCTTGGCCGCTCAGGGCCGTTCGCGAGGAAAAAGAAAGTCCCACCGCCACCGCCAAGGTCAGGAAGAAGGCAACCGCCATTCGATGCAATTTCATGATAGTTATAGGCTCCGCAAATACTAGGATACTTGCAAACTTGGAAACAGATGCTTCACCTTGCGTAGTGTCTCAATGACCTCCATGGCCGGAAAGGCCTCAACACAGAGGTCACGGAGAACTTCCTTTGGTTTACGGCCTGGCCGCGCGATCCCTGCTAGCGATGAAAATCAAAATAAAACTGCACTCCGACGCTTCCCCCGCTGTAGTCGGGGGGCAGCGGGGGCAGCGGGTTGGAGGCCAGGATCGCTCGCAAGGCCGAGCGGTCCACTTCCGGGATGCCGCTGCTTTGCGTCACCTGCACGTTGTTTACAGTACCATCGCGCAAAATTTCAAAGGTCACATAAGTGCGCGGGGCCGACACGATATTGGGACTGACGGTGGCCATCAGCCAGTTGGCGCTGATGCGCGCGCGCATCGAGGCCACGTACCAGCCGTAGCGCTGGCCGAAGCTGTTCCCCTCGCCAATACTCACTCCCCCTGAACCGGCGGGCGTCACCACCTGGGTGTAGTTCATCGCCGGCGCCCCGGTAAGACCATAAGGGACGACGTTGTCCGGAGGCACAAGTTCGGCCTTATGGATGCGCTTGTTGACCCTGTCCAATCTTTCCGGTTTCACCGCGTCCTTGAATTTGGGAATCTGCTCCGCGTCGGGGGGCAGCTCTTCCTTGGGCTGGGGCTCCGTTCTGGCGACGCCCGTGTTCTGGGTGGCGACCGTGCTGGGTGTGGTCAGCAGGGGAGTGGGGAGGGGAATTCCCGGCAGAGTGGCCACCGCCCCCATTTTGACAGCGCCATTCTCGCCCCAACTTGGCCCCCCGCTGCCCAGGCGGAAATGGATCATGGTGTAAGTCATGACAATCACAAAGACCACGAAGTGCAGAATCAGGGAAAGCACCAGCGTGCCGCGCAGCCTGTCGCGGCGTTCGTCAACCATCATCATGACGTGCGTGCCCATAGGTTACTGCTCACACTACGAACCGGGCTTGGTCTCCAGTGGCTCGGTAACGATGTTCAGGTTGGTGAAACTCGCTTGCTTCAGCGCATCCACCACGCGCGCAAAGGCTCCAAAACTGACGTTCTGGTCACAACGGATGAATATCGGCTGGTCGCCCTTGATTTTGCCCAGCACCGTCACCGCCAGGCGATGATAATTAACCAGGTCATTGCCAACGTAAATATTCTGATTTTTATCAAGGGTGATGACGACCTTTTCTTCGGAAACCACTTTGACGGTCTTGGTTTTGGGAAGATCGACTTCGATCCCCGATTCCAGGATGGGGGCCGTCAGCATGAAGATGATCAACAACACCAGGACCACGTCCACAAAGGGGGTGATGTTAATTTCGGAAAGGGAAGATTGCGTTCTGCCTCTTGGGCTGGTGAAGGCCATCGTTGGTATCCTCGCTAGCCTGGTTATTTCTAGGACGGCGGTCTGTTTATCCGGTCATTGAGTTATCGGGTCATCGAATCATTGAACGGCATCAAAACTAACGAGCACCTTACTTAACAACATGGCGTCAGCGGCCAGCCACGAATCAATACAATCCATGTAAATACCAACCGCCGCTTTTCAATGACTCAATGACCCGATG
>PLSX01000156.1 GCA_003165315.1 Acidobacteriota bacterium | reverse complement strand
ATTACTTAAGACGCTGTGTTTAGCTTGGCCAAACAGGGATTTTTGCCTAATCTTCATGCAGCCTGGAAATCGGGGTGGACCTCCAGTCGGCACATGGGGAAGGATTCAGCCGATTCAGATGAGCGGATGGAGCGTGGGCAGGTCCGCAAGGATATCGTCAGGCATCGGTGCCTCATCTTCTTCCTGGAGATTTTTCGAAACTTCTCTTTCAATGTCCTCTGCTGTGGCTAATGCAACGCAGTTCCGGCCGGCGATCTTGGCGCGATAAAGAGCGGCGTCGGCAATCCGGACGAGCGTTTCCGCTTTTACATCGAAGAGGTTTTCTACCGCAGCGACCCCCAGGCTGAGGGTAATGGGAATCATGCCGTCAGGCGTTTCCAATGCCTTGCGGTCAATCCGGGCGCGAAAGGACTCGGCAAAGCGGGCAACTCCGGCGGGGTCGCATCCCGGGATTACAGCCAGGAATTCATCCCCCCCGTAACGCCCCAGTGAATCGTAGGTTCTCATCGCCCCACGCAGGCGGCGGGAGACCTCCAGCAAGACAGCGTCGCCTGCTGGGTGACCATAAGTGTCGTTGATGGTTTTGAATCGATCGACGTCGGCCATGAGCAGGGCAAAGGGACCGCGGGTGCGGGCAGCGCGCGCAGCTTCTTTCCTGAGGATGGCGAGAATGGTTCCATGGTTCCAAAGTCCTGTCAGGGGATCGCGACTGGCTTGGTCGCGCAGGGCTTCCCGTGCATGCACGAGTTGTTCCTGAAGTTCCACAATGCGCTGACCAGCCCGCAGTCGCGCCCGCAGTTCAAAAGGATCGAACGGCTTCGTGATGTAATCATCCGCGCCCGCCTCCAACCCCTCCACCATGTCTTCTTTGTGGCCCCGAGCTGTCAGCAAGATAATATAGACGTATGCCCGCCCCTTCCGCTGCCGCAGGCTTCGGCAGATGTCAATGCCGTCCCGGCCGGGCATCATCCAATCTAGGATTGCCAGTTGGGGTGCATCGTTCCGTTGCAGAATTCCCCACGCCTCTTCTCCTTCTCTGGCAACCATAACCTCGTAGCCCCATTTCACCAGGAACGCCTCCAACATGCGCCGGGAAATGGAATCATCCTCTGCAATCAAGGCTCTCATGGGGGTGCCTCTATTCCGAGACTGGTCAGGCCCGGCCCTGGGCGATCAAGCCCCTCTTCCAAATCAGCTAAGACCCCACCAGCTTGCCTCAGCTTTAGCATGCAGTAGCAACACGGGCATCGCGTTGGTCCGGGGAATCTTCCGCTTATGCCACAATCCCTGCATGAGCGTGCAAACGATCGAGTTCGGGTTGCACAATTCGCGCATAGCATTCCGGACAGATTCCGTGGCTAAACTGGGCTTCTGAATGGTCACAGATATATCCTTCAACCTGCTGCCAGTAATTTCGATCGTTGCGGATCTTCTTGCAATATGAGCAGATGGGCAGCAGTCCCTGAAGGGTCTTGACGTTTGCAAGGGCCTCTTCCAATTCCCGGACACGCTGGGCCAGGGCTCCCTGAAGTTCCAGGACGCGAATTCCCACTTGTACTCGGGCGCGAAGTTCTTCCCGGTCGAAGGGTTTGGTGATGTAGTCATCGGCCCCGGACTTAAGGCCCTGGATCTTGTCTTCCTGTCCCCTCCGTGCCGTTAGCAGAATCAGATAATTTGGTCGTGCCTGTGAGCGTTGGCGGATTTGGCTGCAGATCTCGATTCCATCCATACCCGGCATCAGCCAATCCAAGATCGCCAACTGCGGAGCATCTTCCTTTTGTAAGGCCTCCCATGCACGGGTGCCGTCTTCCACCGCCGCCACCTCGTAGCCCCACTTGTGTAAGTTTGCAGTCAGGATGTGCCGAGACACCGCTTGGTCTTCCGCCACCAATATCTTCATGTGAGAGGTCCTCTCTCATCCACCAGCTTCCCGCCCTGCATGCGCCTCCCGCCAGTTTGACTTTCGCTTCGGAATCTCACTCACAACGCGGCTGGCCAACGCCTGCTTTGTGAAGCGCGACGGAAAGACCTTCGAGCGTATAGGGCTTTCCAATGAAAGCCGCCAATTTTGCCTCAGGAGCCTCACGCAGAATACCCCCGGTGCTGTAACCGGAAGCAAAGACCACAAGCACCTGGGGATCTTGCGCGCGTAACTGGCGGTAGGTTTCCAGCCCGCTCAGATCCGGCATAATTAAGTCCAGCAGGACGCAGTCAATCTTTCCGTGGTGCTGCTCGTAAATCTGGAGCGCCTGCCGGCCGTTTTCTGCCACCAATACCTGGTAGCCGAGCCCCCTCAACCCCTCTGACGCGAAGGCGCGGACAAGCGGCTCATCGTCTACTACCAGCACGGTTCCGTGGCCAGGTTCGACGTGTCCCAACCCTACGCCGGCCTGTGCGGCTGGGGCGGGAATCAAGGGAAGGCCAATGGTGAACCGCGCGCCTTTGTCGATTTCGCTTTCCGCGTGCACGAAACCACCGTGGTTCTTGACGAATCCGTACACCATCGCGAGCCCCAGCCCCGTGCCACGACCGGGCTCCTTGGTCGTGAAGAATGGATCGAAGATTCTATTCAAAGTTTCTGGCGCAATTCCCGACCCCGTATCCTGAACAGAAATTTTGACATAATCTCCCGGGGTGCAAGTCACGGGAAACTCCTGCTGCAGCGCTTCCAGGGTTGCGGGATCCATTTGGATGGTCAGGGTTCCGCCCTTTGGCATGGCGTCGCGGGCATTGATGCACAGATTGAGCAGGGCCTGTTCAAGGTAGCTGGGCTCGACGTTTACCCATAGCGGTTCGGCTCCTTTGTGGATCTCAACGTTAATGCTTCGATCGAATGTCCTCTCCACCATGCGCCCCACACGGTTCAAGACCTCCTGAACGCACACAGGCTTAACTTGTTGTCGCTCCGGGCGGGCGAAACCCAGAAGTTGACGGGTTAATTCCGCGGCGCGCTGAGCGGACTCCTCAATCATGCCCATGGAATCCTGCAAAGGATCGTCGGAACTCAGCCGCTGGCGGGCCAGTGAGGCAAAACCCAGCATAACGCTGAGCAGATTATTGAAGTCATGGGCAATTCCACCCGCCAGTGTTCCCAGCGCCTCCATCTTCTGTGCCTGAAATAGTTGCTGCTGCAACCGGTTGCGTTCCTCCTCCGTCTTTTTGCGCTCATTAATGTCCTGAACTATCACCAGAAAATAGGAGGGACGGCCCCCCGCGTCGTGGAGAAGGGTGATATTTGTCGCACACCATACAGGTTCGCTGGACTTCCGTAGGTACCGCCTTTCAAAACTGACTTGCCCCGCATCACCTTCAAGCAATTCCTGCACCCAGCCTTCAATAGCCGCCGCGTCCTGAGGGTGGGTTATTTCAGCGAAGTGCTTTCCTTCCAACTCTTTGCAAGTGGAATTGAGCAGCCGGGCAAAGGCTGGATTGACCGCGGAAAATTCGCCATGGAGCTTTGCGAGGACAACCCCGAAGGAGACCTGTTCAAAGATCGATCGAAAACGCTCCTCAGAAACGCGCAACTGTTTGTAAAGCTCGCTGCGTTCAAGCGCCAAAGCAGCCTGCGTGGCCACCTGATCGATCAGCTTACGGGTTACAGAGCGGATGCCATCCGGCTGATCGGTTGCCACATCGAGAATTCCCAGCGATTTTGTGCTGGTCATTAAGGGAACAGCGTAGGCGGACCGATCTGACTCGTCGAACTCCTGACACCGGGGATCGATATTGACTTGGGGAACATAAACCGCTTCTTGTTGCCGGATCGCCCATGCCAGAAGCGATCGGTCCTTAAGGGGAACGACGCGCTGCGATCCACCATTTCTCCCACCATAGGCCACGCGTTGAAGTTCGGCTGCGGGCTCATCCAAGCGATAGATACGCGCATGGGTCAGGCGTTCACGATCAGCCAGACGAGAAAGGATGGGCCCCAGCACTGATTCCACATCCAGCGCGCCAGCCAGTGCGGAGTTGACCTCTAATAAGAGGGATAACTGATGAGTCCGTGCCGCGACTTCATCTCTGGAACCAGTGGCACCGTAAGTTGATGTGTAGGTTCCCTCGTGGAGTCCAACCGGAGGCATCGGCCCTGCCAGAAACCTGCCGGACTGGCTATTGCTGGGCGTAATTGTGGCCATTCCTGCTCCTTCCCCAAATGTGGTGAACTTCGGCATCCGCAATCTACGCGCGAAAAGCAAAGTTCGGTGACGAGCGGGCACAGATTGCCTCGAACCGCTTGGCGCAGCAGGTATCCGGACACGAGGTCACCTCCAAAGCTGTCCTCGCAAAGGAACTGGCGTTGATCGAGGTTGAATTCCGATCCTTGTGGCCACCTTTTTCCCACCAGATGGCTTGCAACAGGAGCGGCAATACGACCCTCGGCCCGCAAGGGTTCCCTCCAATTATCTTTCGGCAGAATGATGGTTAGACTTGAGTGATCTTGCCAGATTAAATGCTCTTTACCCTGGTTGTACGCCGAAGGCCCGTCGGTTGGGAAGATTCATGGTCACGCCTTCCCGCCCTCTCAATTCAATTAGCGGACATGAGGATCGGATACACCTCGACCTCTGATTTAGGTGACTATTTGTCAAATTTACGATGTAACCTTCCTGTCACATGCTTATCACACGCAGTTAATCACCGTCTTTGACAATGGGTTGGATCACTAATTAGAGGGGTGCCCATCCGCCTTAGTCGGATTGGCAGCAGAATGGCCGTTACGGTAACATGTTGAATGACCCTTGCCTTGGCGAGGGTTCCGTCCGGTCCGCTTAATGCCAACGCTCTAGTATTCCCTCTGATTTCAGTTGCCGGCTGGCTCCACCAGGGAGGGCAACCCGACAATTCCCAGTTATGCCGGGTGATCAAAACATCCGCTGGGATTGTTCCCGGACAGGCAGAGATGAGAATGTTTCGGGAATTCTCAATGCGAAAACTTAAGGAGCAGATGATGCACAAACGAAGGCTTGTTACCCCTAAAGTTGTGGGTATGGCAATGCTACTCATGGCGACTACTACATGGGGCATTTTTGCCAAAGATGGCACTTCTTCCACAGGGGACGCCACCACGGCTCCCGCGGCGAGTGCAGCGAACCCAACCGCCGCCACCGACCAGATTACCTTGTTGAAGCAACAGATGGCTCTCCAGCAGAAACAGATCGAGCAGATGCAGAAGGCTCTGGCAGATCAGAAGCAGCTTCTTGAACAGCTATCGAAGCCAGCTCCGGCAGTGGAGCAGGCAGCGCAGCCCGCACAACCGGCGCAGCCCGCGAAGGCTGCAGTGAGCACTCAGCAAGCCTCCCAACAGCACACCACGAGCCTGGGTGAAGTGGCTTCCACAAGCCCAATGATTCCCCAATCCCAGAAGAAAGCTGACAACTCCATCTCATCCGTCGGGTCAGGATCCATATGGTTGGGTTCCGGCAAGCACTCTGGCGGTGACGGAGACGAGTCCTCGCTTTTGCAGATTCACATTGGCGATGCCACCATCACCCCCGTTGCGTTTATGGATTTCACCAGCATCTATCGCAACCATGTCACCAACGGCAGCATCGGGACAAACTTTGGCAACATTCCCTTTGACAGCACTTCCGCCTATACCCCCAACCTCGGTGAGTTTCGCCTGAGTTCCGAGAACTCCCGCCTCGGCATACGCGTGGATGCAGATGTGCACGGCGCCCACGTGATGGGTTACATGGAAGCGGACTTCCATGGATACAACGTCACCAACGCTTCCATCGTCACTAACAGCAACACCTTGCGAGAGCGATTGTACTGGGTTGACCTCAATACTGGAAAATTTGAAGTCTTGGCCGGTCAGACTTGGAGTTTGATAACTCCAGGACGCAGCGGCATATCAGGGCTCCCCAGTGACATCTTCTACTCTCAAGATATAGACTTGAACTACCAATTGGGCCTGACTTTTGGCCGCATCCCTGAATTGCGCTTCGTTTACCACCCTTCGAAGCAAGTGGCCTTCGCAGTTGCCCTTGACAGCCCCGAGCAGTACGGCGGCGGATATGGCGGGGAGGGCTCCATCGTTCTTCCCACCGCTCTCAACACCTCCTCCACCTACCTGGGTGAAATTGACTCCGGGAGCGGCAACACCTTGTCTACTCCCACCGTGGCCCCCGATATTATCGCCAAACTGGCATTTGACCCCAACAAGCACGTTCACTTTGAATTGGGCGGAATTGAACGCAACTTCAAAGTCTACGATGGTGCCACCACCACAAGCTACAGCAAGGAAGGCGGCGGCGGCTTTGTGAATGCCAACTTGGAATTGGTCAAGGGTTTTCGATTGATCACAAACATGTACTATAGTGATGGCGGCGGCCGTTACATCTACGGTGAAGCTCCAGACCTCATTGCCCACGCCAATGGCAGCATCTCCCTGGTCCACAGCAGTTCAACCGTGGATGGTTTTGAGTTCACCCACAAGAAGACTCAGCTCTATGGCTACTATGGTGGAGCTTACATTGCCAAGAACACCGCCCTCGATGCCAACGGAACTTCATTGATTGGGTGGGGTATGGAAAGTGGTTCAAACGCCACCAACGCCCAGAACCGCGCCATCCAGGAAGCCACCTTTGGTTTCAACCAGACCATCTGGAAGAACCCCAAGTATGGCGCCCTGAACTTCATGGGCCAATACTCCTATCTCCTTCGCGATCCCTGGTACGAGAAGGCAGGCGTAGATCCTAACGCGAATGTCAACATGTTGTTCTTCAACTTGCGATACTCGCTGCCGGGTTCGGCTCCCACCATGGGGAAGTAAGCTTCTCCACGGTTCATGTTCGTAGTGCGTGTCTTCCTCCCGCTTCAGTGTGGGCTTTGGCTCACACTGAAGCGAGAGCGGTTTTTAAGGACTCTTCCCCGCCCCTCCCACCACGACTTTTCTTCATCCTCCCACATGCAAAGCTTCAGGAACCAAGGGGCCAATCGCGACCAAACGTATTGTTTGGTCAGGTTGGAGGTATCGAATTCCGGCAGTACGACCACAATGTCCGATGCAAGCGGGGGAAAAGGTTCCGAACTGGGTTACAAGGGGCGAAATAAGCCGGGCATAATGTCCATTGTGTATGGATCACATTGCCTGAAATGTGGCTGCGCAACGTCTGACACACATAGGTCATAATGTCCGACCCACGCGCGCCTCGACGGGTGGTTTGGTGGTCACCTCATGGCCGCTCGCGAATCCCTCGCCTGATTTACCCCCCCGAAGCCCCCGCCACTGGCAATATCCGTCCCTTGATTCCTCGGCGCGTCATTTCCACAGCCCGGCGCCCGACTTTTTTTCGGCGCCACGGAACCGCACGGGAGTTCGCCGCCGGTGGAGGGCACAATCGTTCCGGGGCCGGACCGGGGAAGGGGGCAGTGTCCTCGCCGTGGTGGCGGGCGCAGGCGTGTCACGGCTGAGGCGAAAGATTTTTTCCAATTTCTCCTGGATGCGGCGGGAAAGCTGAAACGGATCGAGCTCGCTCCGTTCCTTCCCCAGTTCGGCCACGCGTTCCGGATCGGCCACCGGCGATTTCACCACCCGCTGCCAAGGTGTCTGCGGAGCCTCGTAACACCGCCGCAGGCGCGAGCCCACCCGTTCCTTCCCGGCCAGCTTCACCGAGGGGAGGAAGAGATTCTGAAACCGCCGCAGTTCTCCCCGATAGAGATCATTGATCGCCTCTCGTGCCGCCTCCGTGTCGTACCATATATAGCCGAGAATCCGCCGCCCGTGCGTCCAGTTCTTCTGCTCGATGTGGGTGTTGTCGTCCTTCTTGTACGGTCGCCCGCGCGTGAATTGAATCGCCCGCGACCGGCAATAGCGCAGCAGATGCTCGTTGATGAATTCCGAACCGTTGTCGGAATCGATGCCGCGCAGGGGAAAGGGCAGGGCCTGACGAATCTCCTCCAGTGCCTGTCGCACCGCCTCCTGGCCCTGTCCCAGCACCGCCCTCGTCTCCGTCCAGCCGGCGTAAATATCCGTGACATTGAGTGAGTAACAGAACTCGCCCTTGGCACAGTTCCCCGAGTGCGACACCAAATCGATCTCCGTGAAACCCGGCACCTGCACGTCCCAGTGATCGGTCTTTAGCGGGATGTGCTGCTTGAGCAAGGTTCCCGGCTTGGTGCGCCCATACAGACGGCGCCGCAGCTTTCCTTTGTGCGCTCGCAGGCGGCAATCGACGCTGCGCGCGCTGATGGCCAACAATTGCCGTTCCAGCTCCGCACTCAGCCGGAAGCGTTGGCGAATCCAGTGCAGCCACTCCGCCAGCAGCGCCTTCAGCCGCGCCGACCAGGAATAATCCGCCGCGTCCCACACCGCCTTCAGAATCGAGAGCGCCCGCGGGCCGTAGCTCACCTTGCGCGGGCGGCGCTTGCGTGGCCCCGGCGCCCCCGGCAGAGGACCGTTTAGGAGCCGGATCGCGTGCTTGCGGTGATAACCACAGTTGGCGCAAAACTCGTCCAAGATCCGCCGCTTTTCCTTCCTCTCCGCTTTCTCGTCGCGGGGATAAATTCTCTGCAAGTACCCCTTTTTCGCGGCCTGACTCATTTTGTTACCCCTCTCCATAGCGGGTAACATTCTAACTAAATTTGCGCGACGATCCTCCCCGGGTAACATTTTAGCTCGCGCGATACGATGGCTTCCGCTAGTTCGACGGCAGTGGTATCTTGTGCGGGCGAGAAACGGAGATCTAATGAACCGGCGCAATTTTATCAATTCCATCATCGGGGCGACCTCGGTGCTGCCTATGGCACAAGCAGCATCACGGGCAAAATCGGTCCACGGCTCCGGGCCCGGGTCCCGGCTCGCCGTGCCCACTCCGCAGCAAACCGCGTGGCAGGACCTGGAAATCGGCATGTTCATCCACTTTGCGCCCAACACCTGGCAGGCCCGGGAGTATGATGACCTGTCCACGCCTCTTTCGGCGATCAATCCGGCGCAGTTGGATACGGACCAATGGGCGGAATGCGCTGAGGGCCTGGGGGCGAAGTACATTGTGTTTGTAGCCAAGCATGTGGGCGGCTTCTGCATGTGGCAGACGGAAACCACCGACTATGGCATTCGCAACACGCCTTGGCGAAACGGGAAAGGCGATGTTATGGCCGACCTTTCCCGGTCGTGCCGCAAGCGCGGGCTGAAGCTGGGAGTCTATCTATCTCCGCGCGACGATAAGTTCGGCGCGGGAACGGGCGGACGATGCAAGACCGCCGAAAAGCAGACCGTTTATAACTCCCTCTACCGCCGCCAACTCACGGAACTCTTGACGCGCTACGGCGAGCTTGTGGAAATCTGGTTTGATGGTTCCCTGCTGGCTTGCGTGGGCGACATCCTGAAGGACCATGCCCCTCATGCCATGATCTTTCAAGGGCGCTCAGCAACCATTCGTTGGGTGGGCAATGAGGATGGGTTTGCCCCTTATCCGGCTTGGAATGCCGTGTCCAAATCCGATGCGGAAACCGGCGTTGCCACAGCGATGCATAGCGACCCCGACGGGTCCGTGTGGCTTCCCATGGAGACGGACGTTTCCATCCTTCGGCCCAACTGGTTTTGGAGCCCACAGAACGAGCAGAATCTGCTGCCACTTGACCGCCTGCTGGAGATTTACTACCGCTCCGTCGGTCACGGCACACAATTGCTGATCAATATTCCCGCCGACCGCCGCGGGCTGTTGTCCGCTCCTGACACCACCCGCGCCCGTGAGTTTGGCGACGAAATCCGGCGGCGTTTCGGCAGGAGCGTGGCGGAAACTCACGGTTCGGCAGAAACCCTGACTCTGGACCTTCCCTCCCCTACCCGTATCGACCAAGTGATTCTGCAAGAAGACTGCTCGGCTGGCCAGCGCATTCGCGCCTACAGGCTCGAAGCGCGAGCGCACGGGAAATGGCAGGCGCTGGGGAACGGAACGGCGATTGGGCATAAGCGAATCCAACCAGTGACGCCAACAGTGGCGGATGCGGTGCGGCTCATCGCCACCAGGAGCGCGGGACCGGGGAGTATTCGACGATTGGCGGTATTCAGTACAGGCTCGGCGCCGCCTTCCACCTGGAATGAGCCACCCCATATTTGGGCGGACGATGCGGTGGGCGAGTGGACCCAGGGCAGCTTCAGCATTGACATTTCGGAGAAGATTACTGCCGCAGGGCAGTATCGACTGCGCTTCGTGGCTCAGGGCGGCGAGGATGTAATCGTCGAGAATCCGCAATTACTGCTTGATGGCGTGGCGCAGCCCAATCTTGTACATCAAGCGCCGGGATCGCCAGGGGTGTTGATCCTCACAATGCCGGGTCTTGGCCAAAAGGTGATCCTGGCGGGCCGTGTGCGGGGGGCCGAACAAGGGACCATGCTGCTGCGAAGGTTTTGACAGCCATCTTGAATCTTCAACACGCGATTCGGCGAACCAGCTCCGCGTGGAAATCAAAAGAGCAATTTGAGCGAGAATTGAATCTGGCGGGAGGTTCCGGCGGTGTGGTTGATGACGCCGAAGCCTGAAGCGTGCACGATGTTGACGGGAAGCCCGAACGTGACCAGATTGAAGGCGTTGAAGAATTCGGCGCGGAATTCCAGGGCCGTCGGTTCCGAGCCCGGGCGGCGGCTCAATATTGTGTCTTTGATCAGCGCCATATCAAGGTCGTAATAGCCCGGACCGCGGAAGGTGTTTCGCCCCAGGGTTCCGAAACGGCCCTGATTGGGCCCAGTGCCACCGGTCACATTAATGGGAATGGAAAAGAACTGGTCATTGTTCGCGCCCCGGCCAAAGTAGTCCTCCCGCACCGTGCGCCGCGTGGAAAAGTCAGGAACCGCGATCTGATTGGGACGATCCGCCCCGGAAGACCCAGCTCCGGTCTGTTGAATTCCTGAATAGACCGAGAACGGCGACCCGGAAGTGAGCGTCGTAATGTTGAGGATTTGCCAGCCCTCCAGCACTTTCTTCCCCAGAGGCTGAAGAAACTCCACCCGCTGCAAGGGCAGAAGCTGAATGACGCTGGTGGAGAACGCCTGCCGGATGTCAAAAGTCGAGGGCCCCTTCTCAGCGCCGGGATTCGACGGGTTCTGGGGCAGGGTTTGGAGCACGGTGCCGGTGGGGCTGGTGAAGCTGTACACAATGGCGCTGGAATCGTCCAGTGACTTGCCGTAAGTGTAGCTGGTTTGAAAACCTAATCCGCGGCGGGGAGAGCTTTTGGAGGCGGAAACCTGGAGCGCATGATAGGTGGAGTGCGAAGGCGTCCCCATAAGCGTCTCCGGTCCGTAGCCGCCCACCACCTGGCCGCTGCCGTTGAACTGGGTGAAGGGCGCAAACTGGGGCGAAGCGCCGCTGTAGCCGTTGGGGCTGATCACGCTGGGCAGATGCACCGCCTCCGTCCCCACGTAGGATGCCGTGATGACGACATCATTGAAAGTCTGCTGAATGCCTGCGTTGAAGTTTTCAATATAGCCATTGGGAAGGTACGGCGAGGTTCCGAACACCACGAGCGGCTGGGGCTGGTGGCCGGGCGTCAGAGCGGAGAGAGCCGACTGGAAGCGCGGCACATCAAGTTGCGTGTTGGCGGCAACCTCCGTAGTTCGGTTGTTGGGAAATGCCAACTGCCCCGAGGTGGTGTAGACGGGCGGCAATTGTAACTCAGTGACGGCGTTGTTGAAGGGCACCGGTGTTGAGGGCAGGGCCGTGATGTTGGGGCTGACAATAAACGGGAAAACGCCTGCCAGCACAAACTCCATCCCGGCTGGGGCCAGAATCGTGGTGATGCCGCCGCCGGCGCTCAGCACCGTTCCGCTTGCCACCTGCCACTGCGCCGATGCTCGCGGCCCCCATCCACCCAGGTCGAGTTTGTAAGGGGGCTGTGGATTGAGGACCATAATCTGGCGCGCTCCGGCTTCCCATACCGGCACGGTCTTGCCACTCGCATCCACAGTGAGGAAGGTTGAATTCCGCAGTTCGGCTTCGTGCTGGCGGTCATTCACTTCGTAACGCAGGCCATAATTCAACGTTACCCGCGGCGTTACCTTCCACGCATCCTGAAAGAAGAAGTTGAAGGCCTCGCGGCGGACGGCGACCTCATCAAAGCGATCACCCTTGGGGGTCAGGTAAAGCGCCGCAGTTGTGTTGTAGGAAAAGGGAGACGCCGTCAGGAATTCCGTCAGCGTGTCGGGCAGGGGAGCCCCCGCCGCGACGTCATGCCGGCCGCTGGCCGAGGGAATTTCCATCGGGGCGTAAGCCGTGCCGCCGCCAAAAGTGTACTGGCCGTCAATATTGGGTCCAAAAATGGCGCTATCGCGGTTAAGACGAATCTCCGCTCCAAATTTCAGCGTGTGCTTTCCATGCACGTTGGTGAAGTTCTGGCGAAACTGAAAGACATTTCCAAAGAAGCCCGCCACTGTCCCGGCGGGCGCATTGAAAGATTCATAGAGACTATCCGCGAATGTCATTCCCGGCTGCGTGTAATTACCGGGCAGGAAGAGCGGCGTGCTGCGAATAAAGCCCAATAAAGTTTCGGAAGTGAAATGGGGCGATACCGCGCGCGTGTAGCTCATTCCCACGTTGCGCTGGTTCTGATGGAACTGGATGGCGAAACTGGGGTTCAGCGCGGCCTGATCAGGATTGGTAACCGGACCCTTCACATTGTCAAAGTTGAAGCGCACAAAAAGCTGCCCAACATCGGATAGGCGATGGTCAATACGCGCGGAAAACTGGTTGGTGTCAGTGGCAACTTTCGCGGAGGTGGCGTAAGTGCGTGCCCCAAACGATCCCTGCGGATCGTTAGGCTGGGGATAGGCGGCCAGAATGGGAGCGATCTGTGCGTTCACCGGCACGATCAGAGTGTCGCCTGGGAACGCGGTGCTGTCCACACCCTGGCGCTCCGCCTGCGTCGGTACGGAAAGAACTTGTGTGGTCCCCAGCACCTGGCGAAATCCTTGATACTGTCCAAAGAAGAAGGTACGGTCGCGGCCCTGGTAAATTCCCGGCAGTGTCACCGGCCCGCCCAGGGTGAAGCCAAATTCATTGCGGGCAAAGTGGGGGATGCGTCCGGGTTGAGCCAGGCTCCGCTGATCGAAGAAATTGCGCGCATCAAAATCCGAGTTGCGTACAAATTCAAACACCGTGCCGTGCAGCGTGCTGCTTCCGGACTTGGTCTTGATGTTGGTGAAGCCGGCTGCTCCGTGGCCGAATTCCGCCGGCATCGCGCCGGAAACCGATTCAATCTCCTGCACTGCATCCACGTTGAAGTTGGTAAAGGTTGCGCCGCCCAATTCCGGGTCGGTCATGTCCGCGCCGTCCATGGCAAACACTGCGTAGGCGCCGCGCAAGCCATTCACGGCGAACTGCGCGGTGAAGTTGGCCGTACCGTTGGTGTCCGTCATGGTGCCGGCAGCCAGGAGCAGCAGTTGACTGAAATCGCGCTTGTTCAGGGGAAGGCCGGATACTTGCCGATCTGAGAGGTTTTGACCTCCGCTGGCTGCCGCCGATCTTTCGCCGGAGGAAGCCGCAACGATATTCCAGCCGTCCGTTTCCGAACCTATCTGAATGGAGAGGTTGATGTGGTCGCCCGCTGCGACGTTGCGCGTCCATGAGGGCGCGCCCACTTTCCCATTCCAATGGATGTGCACACCGTAATTTCCGGGCAGTAATTCAGGAAAGTTGAAGGCGCCTTGTGAGTCGGTGTTCGCAGTGTAAGTTTGCCCCGAAGCGTTGTTGCGCAATTCAATTTGGGCGCCGGGGATGGTCTTTCCCCCAGCTTCTGACAAGACGCCCACCCATGACGCTGCAGGCAGTTGTGCCGCTGCGGGAACTGCATGCATTCCCATGAGAATGCAGAGGACGAAAAAATGGATTTTGAAGCTCAACAGCATCACGCGAAAAAATCCAGGCGGGCCGGAAAAACACCAGGCAAGCCAAAATTATTGCCGCAGCAGACAGTCCGCGGTGGGAAACCGCATCGGCACCAGATTGCGCTAACGTGCGGCCATAGTCAAGCATCAGAACCAGGAAAACTCACCGGCTCGCACTCTGCGAAGAACGGGCGAGTCGGCTCCACAAGCCCTGCAATCTGACGGTTAAGCCTACTACAGAGCGTTCTGCAATTGGGTGTAAAATGATGAAGGGTTCCAATGTGACGCTTGAAGCTCCTGGCGAACCCGCAAACACTGTTCACCCGGTCCCAAATGCTACGCAGGGAGTAGCCATCCAGAAGCTTCTCCAATTCGCCCTCCTGATCCTCATTGCAGCCCTGCCGCTCTACGGTCAGGGGAACTACGAGATCCAGGTTTACGGCGCGGACACCGTGGCCCCCGGGCGCACCATGATCGAGTTGCACAGCAACTTCACCTTTGAAGGATTCAAGACGGTTAACCAGGGCGTGCTTCCGGACGAACACCAGGAACATGAGACCGTGGAGATTACCCAGGGATGGACGAGCTGGTTTGAAACCGGGTTCTACATCTTCACCAGTTACGGCCCCAACCAGGGTTACAAGTGGGTGGGCGACCACATCCGGCCGCGCGTGCGTGTGCCTGACAGTTGGCATTGGCCCGTTGGCGTGAGCCTTTCCACGGAAGTTGGTTACCAGCGGCCCATTTTTTCCGCCGACACCTGGACGTGGGAAATCCGTCCCATCGTGGATAAGCAATGGAAGTCCTGGTACGTGGCGTTCAATCCCGCACTTGAGCGATCGTTCCATGGCCCGGGCGTGCCCCAGGGGGTCACCTTTTCCCCCAACTTCAAAGTGGCGTACTCGCTCACACGAAAATTCCAGGCGGGTCTGGAATACTATGGCTCGCTTGGGCCCGTGACCGGCTTCGACCCGCTGTACCAGCAGGAGCAGCAGATAGTTCCCTCAATAGACTACGACTTTGGCCCGAATTGGGAATTCAACTTGGGCGTCGGCGTGGGAGCAACGCGCAACACCGATCATCTGCTGGTGAAGATGATCATCGGCCGGCGATTCCGTTTTATCACCCCGCGCGTGCCTCACCTCTTGAAGCCAAATCCCGCTGGCGGGGGTGATTGATTGTCGTCGGGACTCATTCACGGCCGAGTCACGCTGTTTTTGCTGCTGGTTCTGCTGCCTATCTCCTTGGCGCCGGAAGCGATGGCGCAGCAATCCGCCGGGCCAACTGTTCCGCTGGGCCTCCCACCCATTCCCTGGCCGGAAGATAATCCATATTCGCCCGCGCGCGCCGAGCTGGGCAAGATTCTCTTCTTTGATGGGCGGCTTTCCGCCAATGGCGTGGTGTCGTGCGCGTTCTGCCATGAACCGGCCCACGCGTTTGCCGCCACTCTGCCGCTCTCCATCGGCGTGGACGGAAAGTTCGGAACCCGGCACGCCATGACGCTGATCAATCGTGCCTGGGGGAAATCGCAATTCTGGGATGGCCGCGCCCCCACGGTTGAGGCGCAGATTTTGTCGCCGCTGACCAACCCCGACGAAATGGGCATGACCACGGACGGCGCGGTGCTGAAGATCCGCAGCATCAAAGGCTATGCCCCGCTCTTCACCGCCGCTTTTGGGGACAGCACCATTACCTATGACCGGATTACCAAGGCCATCGCCAACTTCGAGCGAACCATCGTTTCTGGAAACTCGGCTTACGACCGCTACCTGGCCGGCGACAAGTCAGCGCTGACCAAACAACAGAAGGACGGACTGGATTTCTTCAACAAAAAGGGCGAGTGCGCTGAGTGCCACGCCGGGCACAACTTTACCACGGAGAAATTCGCCAACATCGGGGTCGGCATGGATCGGCCCAATCCCGATCCAGGCCTCGCCGGCATTACCAAAAAACGCAGTGATTTCGGAAAGTTCAAAGTGCCCACGCTGCGTGACCTCACCGCCCGCGCCCCCTACATGCACGACGGCAGCGTTAAGACGCTAAGTGCGGTTCTGGATTTGTACGCCAAGGGAGGGGAGCCCAACCCGCATTTGGACACGCGCCTCTCCCCCTTCTACCTGGACGAGGAGACCAAGCGTGCTCTGCTGGCATTCCTCGATTCGCTCAATGGCGAGGGATGGCAGAAGATCACGCCACCCAGCACGCTTCCACACTAAAATTTGTTTGCTGTGATAAGAAGTGGAGCGGGGCGAAAAATCAAACCAAAAGGCAAAGGGCAAATGTCAAAGGGCAAAAATAGAGCTTAATTTCGGTTCAGCTTAACTCTTTGATTGCCGGAGTTATACCAGATCCGTACGAGTTCATCTTGTCCTCAGCGCCTGTCCGGTGTAAGTTAACGGTCGAGAAAAACAATGAAAATCATCAGATTCATCTGCTGTTCTCTGGCGTTGTCGTCACTCTTACTCTGCATCAACGGCTGGGGCGCGGACTGGCCCACCTTTGGCCACGACCCACAGCGTTCAGGATGGGCGGCGCAGGAGGATTCCCTGAACGCCGGAAGTGTTGCCGGCCTGAAATTGCTTTGGAAAACCCAGGTCAAGAACGAGGCTCGATCCCTGACGGCGCTCACCGCTCCGGTGGTGGCAGAAGGTGTGACCACTCCAACCGGCATCCGCAATATCGTTTATGTCGCGGGAAGCTCCGATAATCTCAACGCCATCGACGCCAAAACGGGTGAGTTGGTCTGGAGTAAGTCGTTCGAGAGTCAGGTGCAGCCCAAGTATCCCGGCATGTGGCTTTGCCCGAACAATCTGAATGCCACCCCCACCATCGATAAGGCGCGCGGACTGATTTACGCCATTGCCGCGGACGGGAAATTCTACGGACTCGATCTCGGAACAGGCGCGACGCGATTCGGTCCGGTGCAATTTGTTCCACCCAATGCGAAAGACTGGAGCCTTAACCTCTCCAACGACATCGTTTACACCTCCATTTCCCAAGGGTGCGGAGGAGCGACCTCAGGAATCTACTCCATGGATATCCGCCATCCCAATCGGCCCGTGATTCATGATTTGCTGACGGCGAAGAGCGGTGCGGGAATCTGGGGACGCGGTGGAGTGGCGATTGGCGAGGATGGGCGGATTTATGCTTCCACCGGCGATGGCAACTTTGATCCTGCGGAAGGTGATTACGGCAGCAGCATTTTCACCGCCCATCCCGACGACCTTGACGTGACGGATTACTATTCGCCCCTGAACTTCAAGAAGATTACGCAATATGATTTGGACATCGCGGCCTCCAGCCTTATCTGGTTTCCCTATCATGGCACCCGCTTGGTGGCCGGGGGCGGGAAGGAAGGCGCCCTCTACCTGCTTGACGCGGATTCGCTGGGCTCAGCAGACCACCAAACGCCGCTTTACCGCCAGAAACTTGCCAATGACAAACTTGAGTTCGAAATGATGGGCATCTGGGGCGAACTCTCTTCCTGGCGTGACATGGAGGGCAACACCTGGCTTTATGTGCCGATCTGGGGGGCGGTTTCGAAAGAGGCGCCGCATTTTCCCGTGGATCACGGCCCGAATCCGCATGGCAGCATCATGGCCTTTAAACTGGCCACCGATCCCACCTCGCAAAAACCCATACTCGAACCCGCCTGGATCTCCTCGGACTTCGACGTTCCTGAACCCGTCGCCATTGCCGACGGGGTAATCTTCGCCCTCTCCACTGGTGAGAATACGACGCAGACCACGGGCTCGCCCATCATGTTTGGTACAGGCCAGAAAATTCTATCGGACAATCAGCGAACCCTGAATACGCACAACGCTGTTCTGTTTGCCCTCGACGCCAAAACCGGCGAAATGCTATACCAGAGCGGCGATGCCATCGGCAGTTGGGTTCACTTCAGCGGATTGGCAGTTGCGGACGGCCGCGTCTATGCCGTGGACCATAATTCCACGCTCTATTGCTTTGGTTTGGCGGAGCATAAATGACCGCCGATGAGTTGGAGCCTTGACGAGCATGCGTGGCAATTGTCCCTGCTGGTTCGTCGTATTCATTCTGCTGATGGGTGGGTTCGCTGGAGTTGCCACCGCAGCCACCTCCAACATTCAGGACACCGTTTCCGCGCTCGGGGCAATTCATTCTCCCAATGCTGACAACGACCTTCCTTACGATGTGCCGGAAGCAGTACGTCCGCTCCTCACGACACTCAAGCATCAATTGAGAGATTTGATTCTGAGCACCCTCAACTCCGACCACAGCCCCACTTTGCAGACGGACCAGCTGACCGCGGAACTGCTGCAGGAATTGGAGCGGCAGGGCGTTCCGGCAGGGGAGAAGAATCTGCCGAAATCGCAGGAGTATGGAGGGATTCTCGACGTTAAGATCACCCCGCCCAAAGGCCATCCTGAGCTGCTCGCGGCAACCGTGACGCTTCAAGTCCCTTGCAGCGATGGCGATACAGCGCTCTATATTTTCAAGCGAAACGCTGCCGTCTGGAAACTCGCCATGGCCCTCGAAAGCGACGACTACCCGCAAGTGAGCGGCGCTCAAGGCTCCTTCCAGTACGCCATTTCCACTCAGGATCAAAAGGGCGATTGGTACGTTGTTGCCGCCCATATTCCGGGCTGGTGTACTTCCTGCATGAGTGGAATCCATTACCAGGTTCTTCGTCCGGAACTGAAGCCGGACGCTCCGAGGATGCTATTGGATAAGGATGCGGGCGATTACAAATGTGACGATCCTCCATATAAATTGAAGTTGGAGCCAACGGGTTTCAGGATCGATTACGTAGCCCTGTGGCTGGACCTGGACATCTTCAGTACGGTCCAACCTGATCGCTATGTGGTTTCGGGCGACCAGGTCATGCGAATTCCGCCCGTTGCCTACACCCCGCAGGATTTCGTTAATGCCTGGATTCAAATGCCCTGGAAGGATGCCCTCGAGTGGAGCAACCCCGCAAAAATCGCTTCCCTGGAGAGCTGGCATGATCGGTTTCAACCCGGCTCCGACGCGGGGTATCTATTCGGCAGCAAGCTTGAGTTCGTGCAGCCCTGCGATAATCCTCCCACCAGGTGGCAAATTGGTTTAACCGCCGAAAAAAATGACGCCAAAAGCCCCCGCCTTATTTTCACGGTTTCCATGAAGGGAGATGCCTTTTATCTTCGAGGGATCGATGAACAGAAGCCGCCCGACTGTCCTGGTCAAGCCCCGCCCGCCAAAACCCTGGACTGGGAAGGGCTCGAAAGATTGCAAGGTCGTTAGTCGGATCTCACATCACGGTTCGCGAACCGCCCGGGCGGGTGTTTTGTAGGGGCGCTATTGTGGGCGCCCCTAAGGGATATCATTCCAATCGAACGCGACGAATTGTCCCCTTCGTGGGTTTTAAGTTGTAGCCTCTTATCACTTGACAATGCTAATAACTATATGTATACTAGAATTGGTACTAGCGCTGACCTTCAGGTCAGCACCCCGGTAAACCGGCAAAACTGCCGACCTGAAGGTCAGCGCTACAAGTTGCAACCCGTGTGACGCACTATACGAGCTACAGTCCGCTAGTGTAGTGTCCAGTAATTGGCTGGACAATGTAGAGCCGCCCTTGAGGGCGGCACATGCCGGGCTAAAGCCCGGCGCTACGCCGCAAACAGTGTCCATTTATTTCGTGGACACCACACTAGCTAACCACTGCCCCACGGAGGTTTTCCATGGCCCTCGTTGGAAGACACGCAAAGACGGAGAAGCAACTCGCCGCGAACCGGCGGAATCAGGCACTTCGCCATGGTCCGGTGACGGATGATGGGGAGGAACGCATCGGTGCCGCCCACATTCAGGAAGGCAACGCCGTGCGCCAAGCCCGTTGGTTTGACTGTTTGACTTTTCGACTATTTTGAATCCGCTCATTCAGGGCTTTCCACGATGTTGTAGATAACAAGAAGTGTTAGCCGTTAGCGGCAAAATGTCTATCTATGTATTTTGTTAAAATAAAAAGACCTAACTCGAAAGCCCGGAATGAGCCCAAAACAAGATGCTCACTTTTCCACGATGTGCTAGAAAAATAAAGTAGTTAGCGTTTTAGGTCAAGATGTCTTAAGCGCTATCTGTCTAAATTAAAAAAACTTACGGCGTTGGGCACAGACTGAAAAAAAGGAAAGGCCGCCTTTCCACGATGTATTTGAAATAAAAGGACTTTCAGCTAGATGGACAAAAAGTCTAATATTATAAAGCATTAAAAATAAATGATTTAATTGCACGTAGTCGATGGAGAGGGCGCAGAAAAAAAGGGGAAAAATTTTGAGGCGAAAATTCCCGTAAACTATTGAAAATAAGTATAGAAAAAATGTCCACTTTTCGCCTTTCCACGATGTTGATGAAAACAAAGGTAGTTAGACAGTTCTTTCCACGATGTTGATGAAAATACAGGGAGTTACTGGAAATGGGTGGAGCGAGAGAAGGCTGGCGCGTAACGGTAATAACGAGCGCCAGAGACAAAAAACGGAGCTATTTCGTACCATGACGCGCTGCAATCTTCCGAGGCCGGCACGGCAAAAGGTGTCGTAAATCGGGAACCTCAGTTTTGAGAGCCCTGGCGAGCAACCGATGTTTGACAAACCCCACAGCGCGCTCCAGAATGAAAGTTCTTTGCCATACGGAAGTTTCCACGGAGAACAAGCATGAGCAGCCAAATCGGCCCGCAGGATGTGGTGAACGCCCTTCGCGCGGTTAAAGATCCCAATGTGGGGCGCGATATCGTGACGATGGGTTACGTCAAGGAATTGGAGGTGGGTGACAACCGGGTGACGTTTGCATTGCAAATGCCCATTCCCGCGGGGCCAGCTCGCGATCACTTGATGGCACAGGCACACGCGGCGGTGGAAGCGCTGGGCGTTGCCCACGTGGAAATTCATCTGCTCGCCCCGGCTCCGGCGCCCGCTCCCGGCCGGGCACTGATTCCCAATGTGAAGTACACCATCGCCGTGGCCAGCGGCAAGGGCGGCGTGGGCAAGTCCACCGTGGCGGCCAACCTGGCGGTGGCGCTCCAGCGCTCCGGCGCCAAAGTGGGCCTGATGGATACGGATGTTTACGGCCCCAGCGTGCCCATTCTAATGGGTGGAGTCGATGCGCCCTTTGTGGTGGAGGGAAAGATTGAGCCGCCCGTTGCCTATGGCATCAAGATGATTTCCATGGCCTATTTCCTGCCCAAGGATGAGGCTGTGATCTGGCGCGGACCGATGCTGCACAAGACCATTCAGCAGTTTCTGGGCGACGTGCGCTGGGGCGAACTCGACTACCTGGTGATGGACATGCCACCGGGAACGGGTGACATCCAGTTGAGCCTTTGCCAGACCATTCCGCTGACGGGCGCGGTGATCGTTTCCACCCCACAGGATCTGGCGCTGACCGTGGCGTCCAAAGCCATCGCCATGTTCCAAAAATTGAATGTGCCCATTCTCGGCATTGTGGAGAATATGAGCTACCACCTGTGCCGCCAGTGCGGCCATCGGGAAGAGATCTTCGGCCACGGTGGCGCTCGCGAGGCGGCAAAAAAACTCAACTACGCGTTCCTGGGCGAAATTCCACTCGACTTATCGATTCGCGAGCAGAGCGACTCCGGCAAGCCCGTGGCGCTTGACGATTCAACGATCTACGGCAAAGCTTTTGAGGAAGTGGCGACTGCGCTGAGAGATCAAGTGACGATGCGAAGTTTGAAGGCAGAAGAGGATATTACGATCGAGTAGCTGAGAGCTTATATCCCATGCCCCCTATTCCCACGAAGATCAAACTCGCTGCCGGCAACAACACGCTGGGGATCCATTGGTCCGATGATCATGACAGCGCGTATCCCTATCGCTACCTGCGCAGTAAGTGCCCCTGCGCAACCTGCGAAGAAGAGGCGCCAGTGGAGGAACAGGCAGTGGGAGGCTTGCCGATTCTGGGCCAGAAGCCGCTGCACCCCGAACGCGCCGAGTTGGTTGGCCGCTACGCGCTGCAAATCTACTGGAGCGATGGACACTCCAGCGGCATTTACGCGTTTCCTTATTTGCGCTCGCTGTGTCCCTGTCCTGCTTGCACGGCCCTTCGCGAAGTTGCCGAAGCCAACGATTGAAGTTCCGCCGCCTATGGCATAGAATTCCATTCCGCCGAAGGTTGAAGGGGCGCCATCACAATGACAATTCCGGAGGTACTTACCATGGAGAGCTGGCTTTTCCGTTTTCTGCTTGCCGCGGGAGCATGTCTGGTCATGGGTCTGTGCGCTGCTGCGCAGAACAATCCCTCACCTTCTCGCGGATATCTGCTGGTGGCGAATAAAGGCGAACACACGCTGGGAATTATCGATCCGGTGCAAGGGCAACAGATCGCTAAAGTTGAGGAAGGTGGCACCACCGGACACGAAGTGGCGGCGTCGCCCGACGGCAAGCTGGCCTTTGTTCCCATCTACGGCAATTCCGGCGTGGGCATGCCCGGCACGGATGGCAGCACCATCGCGGTGATCGACATTGCCTCTCGCAAGCTGGTGAATACCATCGACCTGGGCCGGCCGTTGCGTCCGCACTGCGCGGTTTTTGGCCCCCAAAACGGACTGCTCTACGTCACCACTGAACTCGGCCAATCGGTCACCATCATTGATCCAGAGAGCCTGCACATTCTGGGTTCAATTCCTACTGGCCAGCCGGAATCGCACATGCTGGCCATTACTCGCGACGGCAAACGCGGCTATACCTCCAATGTGCATGTGGGCACCATCAGCGTGCTGGATCTTGAAGCGCGCCGGAATATCGAGTTGATTCACGTCTCGCGCTATGCCCAGCGCATCGCGCTTTCCGTTGACGACCGCTGGGTGTTCACGGCGGACCAGACCCAGCCGCAACTCGCCGTTATCGACACGTCAACCAACCAGGTTACAAAGTGGATTCCGCTGGAAAGCCACGCCTACGGCACAGCCGCCACGCCGGACGGCAAATGGCTTCTGGTAACGCTGCCCGACCTCGGCAAGGTGGCCGTCGTGGACTTGAGTTCGATGAATGTAGTGCGCTCAGTGATCGTGCCCAAAGCGCCGCAGGAGATTTTGGTGCGGCCTGATAATCAGGTGGCTTACGTTTCCTGCGATGCCAGCAGAAAAGTGGCGGCGATCAATCTGCAAACGTGGAACGTGGATCAATTGATTGATGCCGGACGCGCTGCCGACGGATTGGCGTGGGCCGCCGGGCATTGAGCGATTGGTGATTTGTGATTGGTGATTTTCCAATCGGCCTATCGGGCCGTTTGCTCATTGAAAAATTGTCAGTCGTCCGTAGTCTGTTGTCAGTGGTCTAAGACTGGCTGCCCGTGTTCCGTGCCACTGACCACGGACAATGGACCACGGACAGCCATCCAATGACCCGATGATCCGATGGCTAGAGTATTTCCACCTGGCAGTGCTTTACCAGGTCTTTGAACTTCTGGGCGTCCGCGTTGCTCCCCACAATCGCTCCATAATGCATGGGCACGGCGATCTTGGGATGGATGGCCAGCGCTGCTTCTGCCGCCTCTTCCGGCGTCATCACGTAGGTTCCGGAGACCGGCAGCATGGCGATGTCAACGGCGATATCGTGCATTTCCGGAATAAAGTCCGTGTCGCCGGCAAAGTAGACGCGGGTACCGTCCATGGTGATGATAAAACCCAGGCGCTTCTCCCCCAGAGGATGGAACGCATGTCCCGGCTCGCGGAATTTGTTGATGTTGTATGCAGGGACAGTTTCGATCTGAACCTTGCCAACGGAAACCTTGCCGCCGGGATCGAGAAACCGGGTCTCCTTTACCTTCAATCCCTTAAGCGCGTCCCGGCAAAGTGGGCTGGCCACAATGGTGGTGCCGGGAAATACGACCTTCTCAAGGTCTTCAATGCTGAGATGGTCAAAGTGCTCGTGGCTGATCAGGACAATGTCGGCTTCATCGCGCGCCGTCACTTTGAAAGGGTCGGTGTAGATCTTGCGCGATCCCTTGATTTTGAAGGTGTCATGAGCGATACGAGTAAAATCCAGGTTTAGAAGTTTCATCATGCGCCTCCCCGTCGGGTACCAATATGTATTTGGTTGCGCACCCTTGATTGGTGAGGGCGCGCATCATTAAGAATAACATCAGGCGTGGGATTAGTGCGAAGCCTTCCAAGCCGTTCGCAAAGTGTGTTAGAATCTTTGGTGCTTGTGGGTCAGATGGGCCGTTAGCTCAATTGGCAGAGCAACTGACTCTTAATCAGTAGGTTGGGGGTTCGATTCCCTCACGGCTCACCATCTTATTGTAAAATAATAGCTTATCGTTTTCCGGTAACCCGCTCTTGCCCCCAATTTACGTGCGCATTTGTGATGTCTGCGAGATCCTTTAGCTGAAAATAAACGACTTACCTGGTGGGGAGAGCGACTGATCGAAAATCAGTGGCTCGGGTATTGAATCAATGGACGATTCTCCCTAACGTTATGGAGCGATGAAAGTTATTCGTTGGCCTTGGAATGAATTTCATTCGACGGAGTGTGGAACGTAGCAGAATGGCGCGACTGCTCGTCGCCGTTGCAGAATCAAAAGCTGCGTAGACCCCTGGCGGCTCAGAGCGGATTCCCTGACAGCGAAGACCTGCTGCTATGAGGATCGGGCACCTGGGTCGTCGAGTGCCCTGGATAATTCGGCGGCACCCCAGCGACATCGGGAACTCCGCGGAATCTCAACGCTGCGGCGTCACTCGGAGACTCTTTTGGCAGGGGGCCATTTTCCGGGTAGTCTTCTCAGGCCGAATACCTACCGAGGTCGGAATTGGGTGCGCAGTAGTTCCAGTGGGGCGAGCGAAGAGATTCTTCTGCAAAGATTTTGGAGTAATTTCCGAGTGCGACGACCCAGTTCCAATCCTCTTCGCTCACTTCTGCAAGCAGCGCGTTCTAAGGCCATGTGCCCCTTTTGCTTGGCCACAAATTCGAAACCCAACGTGCAGAGTATGGCGGCCAAGTTCGTGTTCAAACACGGGTCTCGCGATCTTAGAATGTCGACCAGAAGTGAAAAGAAGGGTCGCGTCGACCGAAAGTCGGGCAACTCGCGCCGACTTCGGTTCGGAAAGGCACTGCAATGGGCTACCACGCGCCCTCGGCAGAGGAAGTCTAT
>PLSX01000014.1 GCA_003165315.1 Acidobacteriota bacterium | reverse complement strand
AATTTTTTCACACGTTCCAGGTACCGTTGTTTTGTCCCTTTTTTGGACGCCCGGGGTTGTGCACGGTGTTTTCCAGCCCGAATTCTCCCACGGCCCGTCCCACCCATTTCCCCGAGCCATACGGTCTGCTCCTCTCGATCGCTTTCCGGATCTTCTCCATCTCCTCCCGGGGTTGCGACTGATTAAAGCGACAAAATAAACGCTCCTGACCCCGTTTTCCTCGTTGTGCTCATCGGCAGATTTCATTCCGAGTTCTCACTGCTTTGATCATTTTTCAAAACGCAGAGGTGCGCGTCGTTTGCGCTCCTCTGCGGTCCTTCCGTGGTATTGCTTGTGTGCAGGCTAATAACTTGGTTGCCGTTTCAATATGAAGAACCGCAGAGGAAGCCAAAATACGGCTACCTCTGCGCTACGCCGCTTCCTGCGGATCTCCCATGGAACTGCCCTTCCAGATCGGATTCAGAACCACCAATCCTCCCAGCGGAGAGTGGATCGCCATGCGCTGAGTATTGACCTGCGCGTAAAGCATCTGTCCGTGAGCCTTTTCGCGTTGAATTTCCAAATCCTTCAATTGAGTCTGGCGTGCACGTTCTTTGAAGTCGAAGGTCTCCTGAAGTTGCTTCAGAGCGGCCGCGTCCTGCTCCAGCATCAGGCGGTTACGGTCAGCGTCAATGCGCGAAACGATTTCGTTCTTCGCCATCTCCAATTTGTCTTTTCGGTATGCATCGTCTGCCAACTGAAGTGCCGTCTGGTCCTTGGCGAGGTCAGCAGCATTGTCTGCCTGCTGCTTCTTGATCTTATTCAGGAAGTCGAGATAATCGGCTTGACTGTCGCGAAACTGCTTAAGCTGGTCCTGCTGGTCAAACTCAGCCAAAACATCATTCTTCCGAACGCGGGTGCCCGCATGGACCAGGCGCACTAAAACCATGCGCGATCCCACGCCCGCCAGCCGGGGCGCCTGCACTACGTAGGCTCGAACGGCCTCCGTGGAACCTGTGATTCGAATGGTGCGGACAAAATCCCCGCGCCTGATAACCGTAGTGCCGGATTCGGCGGCAGCTATTACCATTCCATGGTAAGGGTAAGACACCAGGATTAGGATGAGGAAGGATGGAATCGCCCATAAAACGGCTCGGAGTATCCGGCCGCGCTGATGAGAGAAGACCACTGTCGGCAATGAGAATTGCATGACAATGTCCTAAGTAACAACCAAATGTTTCCGCCTCAAGTTAGATGCAGGGCTTCAGAATTGGACACCTGGGGCTCCCAATTGTCGAATGCAAATTATCCGGAAGACGGATACCGCTGCCGGAGCTTTACGGTGTGCCAAGTGGCGCCTACCCTCGTCAGCTCGGCATGATTTCGGAACATATCAACTCCACAATTCCCCAATGACAGTTTATGGGAATTGATGAGGCCATCGAGGGGTAAGATTGACAAGCAAGGGGGTGGTATCACCTCAGGAAAGCCCAGCGTGCAACTCTTCTCAACTTTCAGTATTGCCATTCGTGTTTCCGCGCAATTGAATCCGTCGAACGCCCAAGTCTATAGCACTTCGCCTGCTGGTATGCAAGGAGTTTGAAACTCACTCAGGGTGGTACTACAGATATGCTCATTTGGGATACAATCCTTGGCGCAGTAAGATCCGACTGGGAAGAAACTTAAGAAGGAGGATGCATGCCAACTCCCGCGCCAGGCAAAATCTCCCCAATACAGACGCGACGGTTGAAGGTCATTGCCGCCTCCCTATCCGCACTGCTGGGTTTAGCTCTCATTGCAATCTCGAGGGGAAACATCATGAGTACGCTTGAAGCTGCCAATTCCGGCGTCAGCGGTGACGCGGGACAACAGGCCTACGATGCCAATTTCCTCAAGATCCTTTCTGAGCCCTCGCAGCCGGGTCTTGCGCCTGGCGTTTCGGGCCTTAGGAAGGTCGTCGTGCAGGACCTCGCTTTGCGGAACGCCGAGCCATCTTCCACCCAAGGCCAGGAGGGCAAGTACGAACTCACTCTCGATATTTCGCAGCAGGTGTTGAACCTGGATGTGCCCGTGGATGAAGGTTACGGTAATCCTGAAGATGCGGGTGAGGCGCCCTTATATCCATCGTTTTCTCAAGCCACCCTTGGTGAAAACTTCACCCCAGCCGCTGCCCTGGCCCTGAAAGCCAAACAGTTTGACGATGGGCTCTATGCCGCGGTGGAATTGGCCGCCGACGCGGGGCTGGACCGCTTCCCCGGCCGAAAGGGTTTTCTGCTGAACCTCCTGAAAGGGCTTTCCGCCGAAAACAACCGGTCTGCTGCCGCCTTTTTGACGGCTGCCGCGCACCTGGGCGGTCAGGAGCCTGCGGTGGGCGCGGACGTTGCCCATGACGCTCAGGTGCTGCAACAACAATTCCTGGGTGACGAACTGCGGTCCAAACCCCTGGGGTTCTACACATGGAACCAGTCGCTGATCCAGATCTTCCAGCGGGACCGCATGCTGCAAACGCCCCTCGACAAGCCAGTGGCCCTTCCCCTGGCCACCGCCCTGGCACACAACCCGGGCCTGTTGATGGCTTATGCCGCCAGCCTCACGCTGAATGAAAGACTCACCAACCCACTGGCGGGTGATGACCTGCGCCCCGCCGCCATGGTGCTGCGAGATGGGCATACCCCCAGCTTCGCCGTCCATCCGGCCCTGTTCCCCGCTTCCCAGGCGCAAGAGACGAATCTGATGAAAAAGCTGTACGGGGCGCGACCGATTCCCGAGGGGTTCAATCTTGCCGATGAGATGGTCAAACGACTGCGCGCCGGAGAACTAAACCTGAAACCTCGCACGAATTCGGGATGGTACGACTATCAGACGTATGCATTGGAGCCGTTGGCCATTCCCGAACGGATGCCGGAGGCGCAACGGCTCCAATTCGATGAGTCGTATCGCCACGAACTTGTGGGGTTGTTTAAAGCGCTGCTGGCACTAACCCGCGAGACCCACGTCAAACAACTCGAATTTCCCAAGTTGGGATCTGCCAGGCGCATGCCCCACCTTGAGCCCACCAGAATCTCGCCGGATTTAAGCCTGGAGCCACTGCCCACGTTCTATCTGCGCCGGGCACGTTCCTATCAATTTGTGCGCCGGGTGCTCGAGCAGTCTTTTGGGCCGGAGGCGCTTCCCAAGATGCATCGCCTTACCGCGACGGGGCCGGTGAACCTATCACTCGCATCGGAGTTGACCCTGATGGAAGCCCTCTTTCAAGGGGCTTACCTGCGATCCTGTGATGAAATTGGAATGAGGCCCGAACCCGGCCCGGCCAGTCCCACCGATGCCCATCTTGACCGCGCCTTGCTGGGAGCGTGGCTGGAATCCATTCCCAAGGACCCGGACCTGGGGAAAGATATCCGCATGATGGTGCCCGTCTTTTACGATATCCAACGCAAGAAGACCAAAGTGTGGGCGGTCCTTGGAATCGCCAGCAAACCCCTGAACATCTCCTACGTTCATCCGCCCACGGTGAAAGAGGTCAGAGGACCCGGCGGCGCCCGCGTAAATCCCGGAGACGCGTATCTGGAATTCGTAAATCAAAACACCCATCTGACTTACATCGTTTCAGCTGAAATCTACGTCACCCACCTGCTGAACCGGACGGAGTTCCGCCAACTCTGCGACCAGAAGAAGACATTCAAAGCTATCGTCGAGAGCCTGAATTAGATAGGGCTGGTTGGGGCGGCGGGACTATCCCGCCACGGGGCGGCGTAAAGCCGCCGCTACAAGTTCTGCGGAACAATTATCCCTTCTTGGCAAGCAGGGAAATTGCTATATGCCATGGCCATCCTGGCCATGCTCGGGCAAGGGGGTGCCGCCTGTTGCACGTCCCCCCACATTGACGGCAGACCTTCCCGGTACTATGCTGGCGGAGACCCATTAGATCATGCGAGTTCACCGCCGGACGTTCTCGATTGGAGGAGGGCCAGACCTGATGAAGTTTGCGGGATCCTTGTTTTTGTTATTTTCGCTTTTGTACCCCATGCGGACGGGACGGGGCGCCGAATGGAACGGCTTGCCGGGGGGGGCCCAGGATGGGAACGCGAAGGACTCACCGCAAAAGAACGTGGAACAGAAAGTTGAAAAAAGGCCGCTGACGAACCATGACATCGTTGAAATGGTCAATGCAGGCATTGCGGACACCACTATCGTTCTTGACATTCAGAACAGTCCAACCGCTTTTGATACATCTCCCCAGGCGCTCCTCTTCCTCCAAAGGGCGGCCGTCTCGCAAACTGTCGTTGACGCCATGCTGATCGCGGCAAGCGGCAAACCCGCTCCAACCGCGGCGCCTTCAACTCCACCAGTTACCGCTCCCGACGCAGCGCCCACAAAAAGCGGCCCGGCGGCCGACGCCAAAATCAAAGCGCCAAAGCCGGACTTGCACAAAATTCGCAATGTAATTTTGGAAATGGATTGGGCTGACGATGAAACCGCGCGCGCCCGGGCGATGGTATCGCTTCATAAGCACACCTGTTTGAATATCGTCGACACGCTGGACAAAGCGGACGCCAAGCTGACTTGGACCAATCAAGGCTTGATGGGCGTTGATTTGCACTTATACAGCAAAGACGACCAGGAACTCTGGAGCAGAAGAGCCTTTTACGTGCCCGTTAAGGCACTGGGCGAGGCTTTGGGGTGCGAGTAGGACATGGGGGTTCGTAGGGGTTTGGGATTATCCCTCCTCATCACTGGGCGCTGGAATTTGCGGCGCCAAAGCTTGCGACATCAAGGGTGAGCGGGCTTTCGAGAACCATCTCAAACTGCCAACCTGTATCAAACAGCACGCCATTACCGGCACCGTTGTGGTGTGCCATGAGGATCAATGCAACGATCCCGGAGGCGGCGCCGGCAATCGCTATTCCCACGATCGCACCCGTGTGTGTCGGAAGAGGTTGGAGCGTGGGCGCCGCCGACGATGGTGCGGCAAACGCATTGGTTGGCACAGCTTCGTCCGCAGAGGCGGACAATTCCAGGGAACCTGACGTGGGTCTAATGACTTCAGCCTGGGTGATGGCGCCTTTGATGGACACACTGTAACCGTTGGCAAAGAGAATGCGAGTGAAGTGCATTTGCAAGCTGGGACCGGAGCGGCCGCCCTTTGTCACTTTGTCAATCACCCCTTCCACATAAGTACCGACCGGAATCGCCAATTGAGTTTCAACCGTGACGGGAAACCCCGTGACCGCGCGAACAGCATCTCCGGCCCGCGACTTGGTTGAAACCTGGCTGGCGAGCGACAAGGGAATTCGAGTCCCCGCGGGAATGGTGAGGGTCTGTTTCTGAGCGGGGGCAGGCGCCTGGGCCGGGACTGGCAGCGGTTGAGGATTCGACACCGGTTCCTGTCCCCAGCAAATCGAAGCCGCCAGGAGCGCTACAAGAGCGAAAGTTCGCATAAGATTGCCTTTCTTCCGGGAATGGACACACGCAATTACTTAGTGGGTCGGTGCACTGCGCAGCATAGCGCCGCCGCGCTACGGAACACTTTGTGCAACGGCCTGGTCAAAGTACAGAGCGAAATTCTGGCCGGCGAACCGGAGTGATTGCAATGAAATCGTCCCGCCAGAATCGGCTTGCGTTCCGGGGACGTCAGCGGGCGATTTCCGGTTCAATATTACGACTCGCGCCGGGACGCTAACCACTGGATTTCCGTTCTGAGAAATATCCACCTGAGTGGAAAAACCCGGCCCTCTCCAGGCAGCTTGGTAGCTTCCGGCGGACAGGGACTTCCCGGACAACTGCACCCGAGCTGCGATTTGGAACGTTTCCCGATAATTCTGAAGCTTTACGTAGGAAGTCACCACGGGCGGCGCGGGACACGGCATATACGGTGTGCTGGGAGAACCGTGCATGACGGTATCAGGTGTTCCCGGTGTTGCCGGAGTCCCCGGGATCACTGTAGGCGGCATCCCGGGTGCTCCGGGAATAACAATGTCCGGAGTTCCGGGTGTGCCCGGCGTGCCCGGTATTACCGTGTCCGGCGATCCCGGCGATCCCGGAATTGGACGACATCGCGTCGCCGATTTGAACTGGTCAGGCAGCCCTGGATTGGACTGGCGTAAAGCGGCGGCCACTTTGGCTGCGTCCAGGCGAAGTGGAATCTGAAGAACCATCTCCAACTGCGAACCGTTATCGAGAAGAACATCGCTTGTCGAACTGACCAGCACATAGGGTTTGGCCACTGCCGCGATCACGTCGTCGGGAATGGCAGTCGGCAAACCGACCCCCACACCATCGGAGCCGTTGAGCGGAATCGTATAACCATTGGCGAAAATAATCTTGGTAAAGTGCATCTGGAACTCAGCGTGGGGTGAAAGCCAGCCGGGCCGGATTAGAGTATCGATCTGGCCCTGAACGTAGGTGCCGGATGGAATCGCCATTTGGTTGTTTACCGCCACGGGAAAGGCTGTCTCCGCGTAAACGCTATCTCCAACCTTGGCTGACCTGGCCAGAATAGGGTTGGTAAGCGCCAACGAGACAGTGGTTCCTGCTGGGATTACGATCTGGGGATTTACGGTGGTGTTTTTGGTTGGCGCCAAGCCTTGCGCATCAGGCCGCGAGGGCAGGGTTTGGGCGACTGAAATTGAAGCGATGAGTAGAACTGCCAAAGCGAGTCGTTTCATGACCGCACCTCCGACCGCCACTGCGCCGGCAGATATGATAGACGCCAACTGGTGCACATAGGTTTCTTTACTTGTGAATAATCTGTGGACGAATCGTTTACTGAAGCATTAGTGACATTTTTTCCGAGCCAACACTTGGGGTGGATTGATTCCCTATTGGTGGCAGGGATGCAGGCACCAAGAGGAAATTACCCTCCATCTATCGCTTTTGACTTTTGCACTTTGCCTTTTAACTTTTTTCGACACCTGCCCTCTTTGCGAACAGACCTAAAGTCGAAAGGCCAGGGGCCACCGGATCTCGTGGCCCCCGGCCCATTCGGCACAACCCTTGCAATGACAGCTTAGGGGTAGAGTCCGCGCAACGTGGTGGCCTCAGCCACACGGCTGATGCCGAGCATATTGGCGGCGGTACGCATGCTAACTTTGCGATCGAGATGAATCTTCAGCACTTCAGAGAAGCTGTTCTTCATCACCCGTTCCAGGCGGTTGTAAACGTCCTGCGCTTCCCAGAACAGGTGCTGCTCATCCTGCACCCACTCAAAGTAGGAGACCGTAACGCCACCGGCATTGCAGAGGATGTCGGGAATCACGAAGATTCCTTTTGCCTCCAGGATGGCGTCCGCTTCCGGCGTGATCGGCCCGTTGGCCGCCTCACCCACAATCTCCGCTTTCACGTCATGGGCATTAGCGGCGTCAATCATGTTCTCGAGCGCAGCGGGAATGAGGATGTCACAATCCAGCGCCATCATTTCCTGCGATTTGATGGGTTCGGAGTTGGCCATGCCTACCACGCTTCCGGTCATCTCTTTGTGATTGATGAGCGCGGGGATGTCCAGCCCGTTGGCGTTGTACACACAGCCGCGTGAATCGCTGACGGCAATCACATAAGCATGGTGGCTGTCGAGCAATTGCGCGGCAATGGAGCCGGCATTGCCAAAGCCCTGTACCACTGCTTTGGCGCCGTTGATGGGAATACGAAGATGGTCAGCCGCGCACTGCAATGTGTAGAAAACTCCGCGGCCGGTGGCCTCGTTGCGCCCCAGCGAACCGCCCAGGGCAATCGGCTTTCCAGTAACGACACCGGGAATGGGATAGCCCTTGGTCATGCTGTACGTATCCATGATCCAGGCCATCACCTGTGAGTTGGTGTAGACATCCGGAGCGGGAATGTCCTGTTCCGGTCCAATCAAGGGGAGAATTGCACTGGCATAACGGCGAGTGAGATGCTCAAGTTCGGTAAGCGACATCTCTTTGGGATTGCAGGTTACTCCTCCTTTGCCTCCGCCAAATGGAATGTTTACCACCGCGCACTTCCACGTCATCCAGGTGGCGAGGGCTTTTACTTCATCAAGCGTAACTCCAGGGTGATAACGAATTCCGCCTTTGGCCGGGCCCCGTGCTGTACTGTGTTGAACCCGGTAACCTTCAAACTTCTGAATATGACCATTGTCCATTCGTACCGGGAGCGTGACCTGAAGAATCCGCTCCGGGTACTTGATCATGTTGCGAACGTCGAGGCTTAAGTTCAGAGCATCCGCCGCGAGTTCGAAGTTCTCCATGGCGGAGTCGTAGGCTGTCTTGATTGTCTGAGTTAAGACTCCCATATCGAACACCCCCATTTGCGAGAGACAACTCAGGTCTAGGCGAAGTATCTCGCAACACCTTCCTGAATACAACAGGCGCGAGGCACCCCGGACAAAGTGTCCATTACATAAAATCCTGGCTTTTCAGGATGTAAGAATCTCTTGCGAATTATGAAATAAGCCCTTGCTCAGGTTTGCTGGCACAAGAATTGCTTCCGAATTCCGCGGGGCCGTCACTGAGGCTGGAAGTTATTGTCCGCAAACGCGTTCCGGGCGCCGGAAATGCGCTATCTGGGTATTAGCACGCAGTAATCAGGCCATTCGGAGGGTGAAACAGTGGATTCGCAGACTCCCAAGCAGACTAATGCCGTTTCCGTAAAGCCCAAACTGAAGCCGAATCCCAAAGCACCTCGCCAGGTGCTGCCTGTGATGACGCCGGAGGCGCGCGTCCAGGGCGCGGAGGAAGTAGCTCTGGGCTTCAACGTGGACCAGGTCCGCATTGAGGCGCTTCGCTGCTTGCAATGCAAAGATCCAGTGTGCGTGCAGGCCTGCCCACTTCACATCGACATCAAGAGTTTCATCAGCCTGATGGCGCAGGGGGACTTTGAAGCCGCCTATGAGAAAATCAGCGAGGAAAGCCCCTTCCCCGGAATCTGCGGCCGCGTCTGCCAGCACGAACTGTTCTGTGAAAAATCATGTCTGCTGGGAAAGAAACTGGAACCGGTGGCGATCGGGTCGCTCGAACGATTTGCCGCTGACAAGAATCGCGAATTGAAATCAGCCGCACTCGCGCCCGCACAAGAAGCAACAACCGCGTCGGGTTCCGCGCCCAAACCGCAAGGGGCTCGAGTGGCGCTGATTGGCAGCGGCCCGGCATCGCTGATCGCAGCCTATGATCTGGTCCGGAATGGCTATCGCGTGACAGTGTTCGAAGCTTTGCACCAGTTGGGCGGCGTGCTGGCTTACGGCATTCCGAATTTCCGCCTGCCGCGCGAAATCATTCACGAAGAAATTGATCGATTGGCAGCGATGGGAGTCGAGTTCCGCAAGTCCGTGATTGTGGGCAAGACTTTTACTGTGGAAGAGCTATTGGCAGAGGGTTTTGAGGCAGTATTTCTGGGTACGGGCGCAGGCCTGCCGCATTTGATGCACATTCCGGGCGAAAATCTGGTGGGTGTCTACACCGCCAATGAATTCCTCACCCGTCTGAATTTGATGGAAGCCTTCCGCTTTCCTGAAACGGATACACCCGTTCACATCGGCAAGCACACGGTGGTGGTGGGCGGTGGCAACTCCGCCATGGACGCTGCACGCTGGGCCCGGCGCATGGGCAGCGAAACCACCATCATGTTCCGACGCGGACGCGCTGAACTGCGTGCCCGCCTGGAAGAGATTGAGCACGCGGAAGAGGAAGGCGTCCATTTTGAGTTCCTCGCCGCACCCGTGCGACTGATTGGCGATGAAAAAGGAACCGTGCGGGAGATGGAATGCATCCGTATGAAGCTGGGCGAGCCGGATGAATCCGGGCGGCCTTCGCCGGTTCCGATGGAGGGCTCGGAATATCGCGTGCCGGTGGATACTGTGGTCATGGCGATTGGGCAGAGCGCCAACCCCACGGTGCAACGCTCCACTCCGCAGCTTGTGACCAACCGCGGCAAGATCACCGTGGACGCCGAGGGCCAGACAAGCATGGCGCGGGTGTTTGCCGGTGGTGACGTGGTGCGCGGCGGGTCCACCGTAATTCTGGCCATGCGCGATGGGCGCGCTGCCGCGGCGGCAATCCACAAAGCCTTGCAGCAACAGGAGCCCGGCACCACCGTGGTGGCGATTTCTGAACGCCCCAGCGCGGTGGAGAATCTAATTCTGGCCAAGCGGCTGATTACCCCGGAGCTGGCCTGGTTTGAAGTGCAAGCAACGGGCATCTCCCGGCACTGGCACGCTGGCCAATTCGTAATCCTGCGTCCCAAACCCGATAGTGAACGCATCCCGTTGACTCTTGTCGACGGCGACCCGGACAGGGGCACCATTACGCTGGTGGTACAGGGAATCGGCAAGACCAGCCGCGTCCTGGTAGCGATGGAGCCGGGCGAAGTTCTGGCCGACTTGCTGGGACCGTTGGGACAGGCCGCAACCATCGAAAACGTTGGGCACGTGGTTTGCATCGCCGGAGGCGTGGGCGTGGCCGAACTGTTGCCCGTGGCAAAAGCTTTTCGCCAGGCCGGAAATCGCGTTACGGCGCTTTGCGGAGCGCGCTCAACGGCGCAGATTATTCTCGATGCGGAACTTCGAACTGCCTGTGATGAAGTGGAGTGGGCCACGGACGATGGTTCAGTGGGAATGAAGGGCACCGTGGTGGACCTGATGAAGGTGTGGAAAGCGCGGCAAACCTCACCCGTGGGCGGTGCGCATGTGATTGGACCCATTCCCATGATGCGCTATGCTTCCGCCCTCACTCGCGAGTGGGGCGTGCCTACGATGGCCAGCCTGAATCCCATCATGGTGGACGGCACCGGCATGTGCGGTGGATGCCGCGTTACCGTGGGCGACAAAGTCAAATTCGCATGCGTCGATGGCCCCGAATTCGACGCGCACAAAGTTGACTTCGATGAATTGACCCGCCGCACCCGCGCCTATCTCGATCAGGAACGCCAACAGCGCGAAGCGCATGCATGCCAGATTGGACTGGGACAGTAAGGCGAGAGGTGTCAGGTATCAGTCGGCCCCTCCTCCCACTGGTAACTGTCTGCTGTCTTCCTTCATTAGCCTGTCATTTACCATTTTCCCTGCTCACCGGAACTTCCCCGGCACGTCTAACGTATCAAATCATGAGACGTTTTCAGCCGGAGGAGAAAATGAAGAACTATCGAGTTTTGGGGGTCTTTGTAGCAGCACTGGCACTTTTGACCCTGGCGATTCCAGCCTTGGCCGAGTCGCGGATTGAGAAAAATTTGGAGCTTTCGCCCGGGGGGCAATTCATCCTTGAATCGGATTCGGGAAGTGTTACGGTGGCCGGCGCGTCACGCTCCGGCGCGCACATTGTCATCACGTCGGACCGAGACGATTTAAACAACGAGCTTGAGTTCACCTTTACCAGCAACGCTGGAATCGCCCACGTGACAGCAAGGCGCAAGCACGATTCCTTCTGGTCGCACAGCATTTCCGCGCATTTTGAAATCGAATTACCTGCGGAAACCCGCACCGAGATCCATACCGGAGGCGGCGCCATCTCCCTTTCCGGCCTCCATGGTCAATCCGAGGTAAAAACCTCGGGCGGGCCCATCGAAGTCATGGGATTGAACGGAAACCTGGAGGCGTATACCTCGGGCGGGCCAATCCACATCCGTGAGGTAACTGGCGATGCGCACGTCGCCACTTCCGGCGGACCGATTGAGGTGGAAGCGCTGGAAGGAACACTGAAAGCTCACACCAGCGGCGGGGGAATACGCATCGACAGGGTTTCCGGCTTTGTGGAAGCCAAGACGTCCGGCGGACCGATCCACGCCACTTACAGCCCCGGAAACCTTCACGGGGGAGATTTGGACACTTCCGGTGGCTCCATCGATGTTTCGATTGACCGCGCTGCCAATCTGAATCTCGACGCCGAAACCTCCGGCGGCTCCGTTTCCAGCGACCTGCCCGTACGCATGGTGGGTACCCTCAGCCACTCCCACATGCAGGGATCAATTGGTTCGGGCGGCGAGGAATTGCGCTTGCACACCAGCGGTGGATCCATCCACATCCGCGCATTATAGGATTGTACCCACGTCTTGATTTTGGAATTCATTCCTCGGGGGCCTTGACTGATCAAGGCCCCTTCCCTCCTTTTCAACAAACCACCTGTCTGCACAGTAGCCGGTTACCTCAAAACGTGATAAACATTGCTCTGGCTTGCGAGCGCTTCCGCGCAATTCGTGGCAGGCGGAAGGTCGGCAAGCGCCGGGAGACAGGGTGAGATGAAGAACACAGGGATCTGTAATAAAAAAATCTTGTGGGTTGGGTCGGCGGCGTTAATCTTCATCCTATGCGGAGGACACTCTGCGAGAGCTGAGGACCAAAAACTTGACGTCGCGGAAATCGCCAGAGACACTCAGAGGATGTCCACCGAAGGAGGGGAGTTGAGTATCGTCTGGTGGCTTCCGGAGGAGTTTTGGGCAACAAGCATTGCCGCCAATACCAATGTGAAGCCGGCACAGATACAGATGTTCGCCAAGTTTGTTCATCCTTACTTCATCGTGGGCGTGGTGAGCGGAAAAATAGTGGCCTTCGGGCCGCTTACCTACCGAACCGAGGGGGAGATTCGGGTACTGATTAAACTAAAGGACAGCGACGGCACCACTTACACGCCATTGGCAACGGATAAGGTGGCCGCCAGTGTGCCGGCACTCGTGGCCTTGATGAGACCCGGGATGGCAAAAATGCTGGGCCCTCTCGGTGAAAACATGAACTTTTATGTTTTTCCCGGCAGCCGAAAGGATGGGACGAGGGTCTGTGACGCCAGCGCACGGGGAGTCTGCGAGGTGGACCTTGGAGAGCAGGCATTCAAATGGAAATTACCGCTTGAATCGGTGTTGCCCAAACAGAAGTGCCCGGTATGCGGCGAGATTCTGAGCGGGGCTTACAAATATTGTCCCTACGATGGGACCACTTTGGCAGGAAGCAAATAGATCGTCATAATATTTCGGCCGGACAGGTGAATTTTTTTTTGGCGGCCAGGCCACGGCTGGAATCCTTCGGTGTGTCAGGGTTAATCTACAGAAAACGTGCGCCTTGACTTCGAATCGCATCCAGAACCAGTGATGAACTGAGGAAAATGCAAGCGGTGACCACTCGGTAGTGCCTGCACTTCCGGAAATATGATCAACGAATTGTGGTGGATTCTTTGCGTCCCAAGCGGGAGAGTGCCAGAAAACTGACGATTGCGCCTCGAGCACGTAATGGATGGGAACGCGCGGTTAGAGTTGGAGGAAGGTTTAATGAGGCAAGAGAAAAATAGGTTGTGGCATTTCGTACTGATCACATTGGCAGCAATTGGATTCATCTTTGGCGCCGGGCAGAAAGCTCCGGCGCAGGATCAAAAAATCGACGCCACTGAGCTTATTCGGGACACTCAAAAGAGTTCTAATGCCGGGGGCGGGATCGACATGGCTTGGTGGATTCCAGATGAGTTCTGGAAGGTAAGCCTCGCAAACCGGCCCAATTCAACCCCAGAACAACAGGAAATGCTCCTCAAGGTTGTTCATCCTTACTTCATCGTTGGCATTATCAGTGGAAAATCAGGGCTCTTCGGGGCGATAACTTTTCGGCCCGGGGCCGAAATTCGCGATCTGGTTCAACTTAAGGACAACGAAGGCAACATCTACAAGCCACTGGCGGATGATAAGATTGATGCCAGTGTACCGGCTTTACTGGGATTGATGAAGCCCGTTATGGCGCGGGCGATGGGACCGATGGGCGAAAACTTAAACTTTTTCGTTTTTGAGGGGACCAAGAAGGATGGCACAAGAAGGTACGATCCACTGAAGGATGGCGGCTTTGAAATAGACTTTGGGGAACGGGTGTTCAAGTGGAAACTGCCGCTCAATTCGTTGCTTCCAAAACAGAAATGTCCGGTATGCGGCGAGATACTGAGCGGGACTTATAAATATTGTCCGTATGATGGGACCAAGCTGGCAGGGAACAAATGACATCTCAAAAAACACCAGGCGAAAGACTGGTGCTGCTCTCCGTGGACGGCTTGCGACCTGATATCTATCGCGCGCCCGAATCGCGGCATCGATTTCCGAATATCCTGGCTCTGGAAAAGGCCGGGGCAAGCGCTGAAGCAGTGGAGACCATCTATCCTTCCACCACGTACCCGGCACATGCAACGATTGTGACCGGCGTCGCTCCGCGCACTCATGGCGTCTACAGCCATCTGGCCTCACTCGATCCCACGGAAAAGGCGCGGCCCTGGTGCTGGTTCGCGCCCGTGCTCAAAGCCCCGACTTTGTGGGACGTGGCACGCGCAAGCGGTCGCCGCACCGCCGCCCTTAGTTGGCCGGTAAGCGCTGGCGCCGCCATTGACCACAACATTCCGGAAATTTGGAACCCCGCTGTTCCCGATCCGCACAAAGACTTTGATACGCCGGCGCGGCACGCTACGCCTGGCCTCTTTGCGGAAGTGGCTCAAGTGCTGATGCCGATTATGGGCAGGGCTGATCCTGACCAATTGCGCGGTGAGGCTGCCCTCTACCTGTGGAATCACTATCGGCCGGACTTATTGATGGTGCATTTCGTTTGGTACGATTCACAGGCGCATCATTTCGGACCGGCATCGCCAGAGGCACTCGCGGCGCTGGAATCTGCCGACCAGGCGATTGGAAAAATCCGCGACGCCATCACCTCCGACCCCGGAACCACGCTGGTTGTGCTTTCCGATCACGGCTTCGTGCCGGTGGAAAAGGAAGTCGCGCCGCTGGTAGTTCTGGCCGAGCATGGACTCTTTGCGCGCGGCGCGGATGGCTCATTTACCCTGCGGCGGTTGGGCGCAGTGAGCGCCGGGGGATCTCTGGCAATCTATTGGCTGGAGCAGCCCTCGCCGGATGATCGGCGGCGCTTGGAGACTGCCCTGGATCGCCTGCGTGAGACGGGCGTGGTGCAACAGATTGTGGACCGTCAACAGCTTGAAGCGCTGGGGGCTGACCCTGATGCCGAACTGATGATCGAAGCTGCGCCGGGCATTGGCTTTTCCGACCGGCTGGAAGGGCCCGTGGTCAGTGAAACATCCAAGGACCGGGGCACGCACGGATACCTTCCCACTCATCCCGGCATGGAAGCCGTGTTCATCGCCGTGGGACGTGAAATCGCGCCCGGGAAAAACCTTGGGCGGATTTCGCTCCAGCAGATCGCTCCAACTCTGGTGCAAGTGATGGGACTGCCAGCCGATATTCTAGCGCCGGGAAAAGAGTCGCTGCTCTTGTCCTGAGGCGGGAGAGGCAAAGGGTAACGTGTTAATGGTCAAGGGTAAAATCAGGAGTATACGTTGAGGTCATAAGCAGCCGGCACTTGCTGTGCGATAGTTCAGTTGCTCACCGAGGAGGCTTACTCATGACTTTTTACATTCTACCCTTCCGATTCATCCTTCAGCCTTTAGCCTTTTCTCTTTTTGTCCTTTAACCTTTACCTTTTAAACTTTAAAGTAAGGCCGTATGGCTTTAAATACCCCACCTCTGGCGCAGGACGTGGAGCGCTACCTTGCGGCTCGGCCGCGGGCGGCGCGTTGGCTGGAGTTCCTCGCCAGGCGCCGGTATCGGCTGGCAGCTTTTCCGGACCGCCCGTTGCCCGTCGTGGTGATCGCTCATCGGGGCCGCCATCCGGCGCGAATCGAACAAGTGGCTCATGCCATTGAGCATGATTGGATGGAAACGCCTCCGCAATGCCGCGATGCCTATGAAGAGATCTTGCGGCAGGCACCGGGACTGATCGTGGTCCAATTGCGCCGCACGAATGTCTGCGGATGCCTGGGCCACAGGCACGTCATTGTTAAGGAAATTCCCTTCTCCGAGCCCCACGACGCTTTCGGCGATGCCGCTGTGGGTGAAATGGATATTGCCTTTGACCGGGTGGAAAGCTGGCTGGCACAGCCGCTGATGGACACCGCTCTCGATACCCAGTTCATTGCCGGAAGCAGGTTGAAAGAGTTCCACGAGCAACAATTGCGCTTCCGCCTGCTCAGCATCCTGCTGCATGAAACTCACCACATGGTTGCTCCTCAAGCCACCGAAGATGTGGTGCGCGGCCGCAGCCTGGCCTTCTATCGCGAGGCTCTGGCGAACTACGTTGAAATCGCCCGTGCAACGCTTTCGTTCACCATCGACCGTTCGTTTTCACGATTGGGAAAAGAATGATAGAAAGTCCGGGGTCCGAAGTCGATCATATCTAAAATGTCTTGAGTAATGCACCCATTGCCCGGCGAAGCAATGACAGACTATGCGGCAACGCTGATCAGGATATTTCGCGCACGGAAGTGGCCCAGGCGCAGGCGGCCTGCATATTAGCACGCACATTTTCCAGGCGAGTTTTTTCCGCGAGCAAGGCGATCTGAAGAGCTTCCATGCTGTTTTTCAGTTTCTTCAGGGTCTCACGATATTTCAAAACCTGATGCGCAGTTTCGGGTGATTGCATTGAGGACTGGGAAGCCGTGACGAGGAACTTGGAAATGTGCTTGAGCCGGAGGTCCACCTTACCCAGACGGCCCAGCGCCCCTCGCGTCTCCACCACTTTCGCGCCGTTCTCAGAAACCCGGTCAATGAACTCTTGGAATTCGCGATTTGCGATGCGTAAGATGTCCACCAGTTCGTCGTTCATTGCGCCTCCCACCCTCAACTTCAATTAAATCGGCAGAGGAGGTCACAAACTTAAGTCGTTTCGGCTCCGAGGGCTTGAGAAGGATCAGGGCAACTCAAACGAAAACTCTCACAGGACTCCCTTTATTATCATACTGTTAAAGAATAAGAGTCATTTTTGTCCCAACAATGGCTTTGCGAGATCGTCCAAAATGTCAGGTTTCCCATCCACACGGGCCAGGTGGGGATACCGCTCACCGCCGTGATAGTTGACCGTACAGGTCTTATAGTACTTATCGTTCAGCACCAGGAAGCGGAGAGGCTGATCGTTCCTCACCCCAGCCTTTAAAGCGTCATGGAGCAGGTCGGGCGTATAAGCCCGATCATTGATGGCCATCACCTGCATCCCCGGCGTGATCCCCGCCAAATAGGCCGGCCCACCCACCACTGAATCCTGAACTGTCCCGTTTGCGCCAAGACGCAAGCCCAGGGAATAGATGGCATTCCCGTTTCCGACCGACTCCTCACCATCGGGAGATTCCGGAGGCTTGCCCGTGTACTCCACCCTCCAGCCACCGGCATCAATCCCACCCACAGGTGCGCCGGAGGAAATGGAGGTCAGTCGGTCATGGAAATATCCTGCCCAATCGTAGGGCGCGACGGCTTGCAAAGCGCGAACCAGGTCGTCAAAGGTATAAGGCTTCAACTCCGGGCCCTGATTAGGTCCACCATAAAATGTCCGGGCGAAATCCTCAAACGATTTCTGCCCATGGGTCTGGTCGTGAATAAGGGTTGCGACTTCCAGCCAGAGCAGATCGCCTTCGGGGTAATAGTCCACGCCGCGTTCCCAGTTGAGCCAGGTGCCGGGGTCCGTGGGCTCGCCGGGTTCGGCGTCGGCGGTGTCCTGAAGAGGCCGCCAAGTGCGGCCGGGACGACCGGGCCCCATTTGCGCAGCCGTCGTCGCCAGATCTTCACGGTACTGGGCGGCAGTCCACAAGCCGCTGCGAGCCGCCAGCAGCGGGCCCAGGTAAGATGTGAGCCCCTCGTAAACCCAGAGCAGGTCGGTCTTCATCGGCGCTTCGTAATACGGCACGCTCAAATCGGCGGGGCGGCGAAACTTTCCGTTCCAGGAGTGGACAAATTCATGGCCAAGAAGGCCCGCAACTTCACGCCTTCCGTCCGGGGTGAGCAGGTCGCGCTCGCCGGTGCGGCTGTCATCGGACTCATGGTGTTCGAGGCCGAAATGCTCCACGTTGTCGCTTAAGGTCAGCAGAAAGTGGTAGTCACGGTAATGGGGCGTGCCGAAGAGGTTTAACGCTTCCGCCACCATCCGGGTCAAGCCCTTTTGCATTTCCGGAGTCATCTCGATTGCCGCCGCACTGTCCCCCACCAGGTCGATTTCATGATGGATGGGCTCATTCGGGGGGGTGATGTCCACGGCCCGATAGTATTCACCCGCGATAACAGGCGAATCCACCAGGCTATCCAGGGAAAGAGGCTGGAATGCTACCTGATCGTCCTCCACCTTTTCCACCGGCAAAGGGGTCCCAAACTTCCAGGTCAAGGGCAGGCGCAAGGTGGGCTTAAATGAAATCTTCTCCGCCGGGATGCCGCCGGGATAAAGCAAGTTCTGGTTCCAGCTCACCACCACAAGCTTGTCAGTGGCGGATCTGCCCGAGCTGAAAACCCCACCGCCGGACTCGATGAAGTCGAAATCCACTTCCAGAAGTTCCACTCCCGGCGGCACATCGAGATGGAATGTGTAGGCGTCCAGCAGGTCGCGCCTCCAGGGAAGAGTCTTTCCAGCGGCGGAAAACTTGAGTCCGGCGACGTTACCCACCGGTCCCGAGGCCATGTGCTCCCCGGGAATCCATTTGGGGTAATAAACTGTGAGGGGCCCGGGCTTTACCGGCATCACCATGTGGGTGTGCAGGATCTTCTGCGGCGCCCGGGTGGCATCGACAGTCAAATTGATGGTTAATGGAGACTGGGCGAACAACGAAGCGACACACAACATTGCGAACACAAACACGAGGATGGATAGACGGGTACGAATGGAATTCATCAAGAGTCCTTTTATGAACCATGGCCACGACAACTCCAGACGCGGTCGTGGGCGAGTCAAAAATTGAAATAACACCGCGGGATTTACCTATACCCCACAGAAAATGCTACCCCCGGCCCACGGATGCGTCAATGCTGCTGGGGAGCAGATGAAGCTGCACCGCCAATTGTGCTAACCTTTCACTGACGCAATGGAGCCTCTGCTCCAGGTCAATTGAGCCAATTCCTCTTTACGAAGACTGACATGTCCACGCTATCACCCATTCTGAAGCGCGTTCTTGAGCGCTACCCCAAGCCACTTGTTTGGCCTCCGCTCAAAATAGGCCACCGGGGCGCGGCGGGTGAAGCTCCGGAGAATACTCTGGCTTCATTTGAACTGGCTTTGCGCCACGGCGCAGACGGAATCGAATTCGACGTTCAACTCTCTTCTGACGGTGTTCCCATGGTCATTCACGACGCCCGCCTCGCCCGCACCACATCGGGCGTAGGCTGGGTGCATGAACATCGGGCAAGTGTGCTGCGACGGCTTGACGCCGGGTCGTGGTTCAATCGCCGTCACCGCCTGCGCGCGCGGGAACGTTACGCCGGAGCCCGCATTCCCCTGCTGGCGGAGGTGCTGAATTGGGTGAAAGCGCGCCAATGCCTGGCCTTTGTGGAAATCAAGGACTTTCAACCGGGCGTGGCGGCCAAAGTCGTTCAGGAAATCGAGCGCGCCGGCATCTGGCATTTGACGCGCGTACTCTCCTTCGACCTGCCCACGCTCGAGCGGGCCCGGGAATTAAGCCGGCAAGCACGCTTGGGGCTGGACTTCTCCGGCCGCCTGCTGCCGGTTCGCCAGGCTCTCAACCTCGGGGCGGAGGCGCTGCTGCCATATTGGGCGGTTGCCTCGCGCCGGCTCATTCGCCGCGCTCATAAGGAGGGGTTGAAGGTTATACCTTGGACAGTCAATTACCCTCTGCACATGCGCAGCAAGATTCTGGATGGCGTGGATGGCCTCATCACCAACTACCCCGCCCGCCTCACGAAAGTGTTGGAGCGCATCGAACAGGCGCGAAATGGAGTGTGAAGGATGAAGGCTAAAAGGTGAAGGCTAGATTGCACGCTCTTCGCTCCAGGTAAGAAGGGGTGCATCTCCTTGGACAATTGTCATCGTTCTCCTGCATCCCGACGTCGCGATTGTGTTCAGCAACTCCGCCGTCGTGAGTTACCCCTTCCAATTACTACTGTGAATTTCAACATCCCTTGCACAAATCCCAAATTCTGAGAGCCTTCCCCGCCAGAAGCTGGTGCTGGTAATCCACGCTCATAACCATGCAGCAGTTGAACGCTTTCTTTGCCGATTGGAAATACTTCCTCTACAGCAAACCCGCTTCGAAGATCGCCCTCGCACCATCTCGAAGCAATAGATTGGTGCCTGCCCAGTAAATCCTCTGCTCTTCGTTTGAGACGATTCGCATTGTCCCCGGCCCCCCCGGGCCCTGTTTGTAACCGCTGAACCAGGGCGCCAAACCGATAGGGCGCTAGAACCTCACACAGGGTGTATGCTATGAAGCGGTTGGGAGCCAAAACGGAAATTCCTGACCAATGAGGAGACATGATGAAGTGTGATCTTTCGCGGCGCAATTTCCTGCGCCTTTCGGCGGGCGCGAGCACGCTGACGATCAATGGACTGAAGGGCTTTGCCGCCACCAGTTCGGGATCAGAAACCGCAGTGCCGATGGATCCGAAGGACCCGGACCGTCTGTTTTCACCAGGACTCAAGGGCGCGGAATGGAATACCTTCAGTGCCGCAGGTTACAACAAACCCGTCTCCGGAATCTGCTATCGCACCAAGCCCGAGGGCTACTTTGGCTTATATATCGATCGGCCTCTACCTGTCTCCGGCATGCCGCTGGGGGGGATTGACACGGGTGCACTCTATCTGGAGCCTTCGGGCCAATTGGGTTACACCTCCATCTTCAATCACCTGACGCCTGTTGGGGGTCCCCTGAACACTCCCTATCTGGCTGTCGTCACCGGCGGTCGGGCGTGGATTCTCGGAACCGGCCAGACCAAGCATTATGCTGGGAACAACCGGCCCTCGTTTGATATCGGTGTGGGCGGTTCAATGCAAGAAAGCGAGTATTGGGGCCACTACCCCATCGCAGATATTGAATATAAATCGGACGCGCCAGTTCACATTGGCGTGCGCAGTTGGTCGCCATTCATCCCTGGCGACGCGAAAACGTCCAACACCCCAGGGGCGGTCTTTGAAGTCCACCTCCGCAATAAAGGAACCTCAGGCAACAAAGGCTGCGTGGTTTTCAGCTTCCCGGGTTTTGCCGAGCACCACACGCGCGACCGCTCACTTGGCTGGCCCAATCTGCCCAAGACGCCGGTAATGCCTCCTCCCCAGGTTTCACGCCGCGCTGCGCCCCTTGGAATTAAGGGCGTGTGGGTGCAGGAGAAGGCGTGGGGAATGAGCTACGTCCTTGCGGCACTGGATTCCGACGGAGTGCGCACCGGGGGGTCTCTTGGCATTGATGGGAGCATGTGGGACAAGGCTGAAGCACAACTCCCATCCACCGCCCAGCACGACGACGGTGGCTCGTCCCTGACTGTGGATTACCACCTGGAACCGGGTGAGGAGAAGGTGGTCCGGATCATCCTCGCCTGGTATGCACCGGAGTGGGAAGGCAACGGCGTGCCGGGGACGGGCGGCGAGCGCATTTCGACATACGCCCCGGAAGGGGAGACGCTCTCCACCACCGGCAAGCGCTTCACCCACATGTACGCCACGCGCTTTGCGGATGCCGGTGAAGTGGCAACTTTCCTTGCACGCAACCACGAACAGTTGCTGAAACGGATCATTTCCTGGCAGTCGGTGATTTACGAAGACCCCACACTGCCCGGGTGGCTGGCGGATTCCCTGATCAACGCCCTCTATTATTTCGCCCCTTGCAGCATGTGGGCGCAGGCCAAGGATCCCATTGGGAGGTGGTGCAGGCCGGAGGACGGACTGTTCGCCCTGGAAGAAGCCCCGCGATCTTGCCCGCACATGAGTACGCTTTCGAATGTGGCTGCGGCAGGGCCGACGCTTTCATTCTTCTATCCGGATTTGGCTTTGTCCATGTTGCGCGCCGTTCGCTCAACGCAGAAAGAGAACGGTGATGTTGCTCAATTGATGGGGCGGTGGGCGGATCCGGCAAACCCCATGTCGTACGACTATCAAGAAGTGGTTTCCGGATTCTGTTATGTAGCCGCAGCCTTCACGCACTGGAAGGTCACCGGCGATGAAGCATTTATGAAAGATTTCTACCCTTCGGTAAAGAAGGCTCTGCAATATTCCTTCACTCAGCGTCCGGACCTTGGCGCGTCACAAATTATCGCCATGCCGCCACATCGGGAGCATGCCTGGAACGACATCGAATGGTATGAGGATCGCTCCATGTACGGCTACGTTACCCACCCCGGAGGATTGCGCCTGGCGGGAGCGGAAATGCTGAAGGCGTGGGCTCACGCCACCGGCGATTCCGAGGAGGTCGCACACCTGGACACGTTGATAGCTGCCGGTAAGGAAGCCATGCAAAAGTATCTCTGGAAGGGCGATCACTATTTGATCTACAACGATCCGAAGACAGGAAGGACGTTGGACGCCTTCTTTTCGCCGACGCTCAATGGACAGTATTACGCTCGTTTCACCGGCGTGCCGCCGGTATTTCCCAGGGAGAACGCGGAGAGCGTTCTCGCTCTCTTGCGGGACAAGGTTTGCAAGATCAGCAATCTCGGAATGCCCCCCATCTACGCCGAGCCCGATGGGTCGAACTGGAAACGGGATAAGACGGGATACCTTTCAGGAGAATTCGTATACACCAACTTCCAGGTAATATTTAACGCTATTACCTTCATGTACGAAGGGCAGAAGGATTTTGGGCTCGAGTTGTTACGCAAAAACCTTCACCTCAGTTACTGTGATTGGGGATATACGTGGGATGGCACCTGCAGTTGCAGTGCGGGCGGCGATACTGGCGAAGTAAACTACGGCTGGGACTATTGGTTTAACTGGTCCATCTGGACAGCTCCCGCGGCGCTGCTGAACAAGGACGTCGCGGCCTTGTCGCAACCCGGCGGCCTGGTTCACAGAATACTGCAAGCGGGAAAAGACGAATCGTGACCTAAAGACGGCCTGCCCTAGGCTCGACCAACTCAGGAACAATCCACTTGGCTGATTACGTCCTTGCCGGTGTTGTGTCCGGTGTCCCCGCCCGTTGTGACGTTTTGTCAGCTTCGCCGCCGAGCCTTGCGCTCCAGTCCATACCCGCAGGGAATTTCCGCCCGGAATTGTAAAATCCTGGCCTGCCGGCGGCAAGATGGGCGCGAATTTCCTTGACAAAAAGTAGGCTCTAGTGTAGCCTTGAAAGGCAGGTGCTAAGTGCTAGGTGGCAGGCGGCAGGAGCGGGTTCTGCGCTGGGCAACTGATCGGAACAATGATGGGAAAACGCATGACAAATGATCTGGCGTATGGGGACAAACTGTTAGATTCAGGACAGAAAGTCGCTTGGGGAACGAGCCCGGAAAAAAAGATTTTATTCGACGATCAAAGCCACTATGTGCATGAAAACAAAAAACGTGGACAAAATGCCACCCCAATGTTCGGACATTTTATTCGGAATGACATGAAACGAGCGACATTTTAGGCCAAATGAGACCAAAATGCAGCTAAGTGAGGCCCCAACGCCCCAATGACACCGAAACAGCCACAGCTATGCGTTCAGCACCACCCCCGGCGCTCAGTGCGCCGCCCCTCCTAGATTAGGAGGGGGCTCTTTTGGGGCTCCTGGACCGGCACCTTGAGCCTGGTAAACGCCAACCGAGGCCATGATATTTATGAAAACGCAGGGACTTAGAGGAAATTCGGGGAATTTGTCGGAAACTGTATGTTATAGATTAAAAATACCTTATCGCAATGTGGCCGTCCGGAGGGAGGGAAAAAGGGGAAATAAAAATGAAGGATGATCCCACGATGTTATAGAAAAAAAAGATGAGGGAACAGGCAATGTGGATGATCCCACGATGTTGATGAAAACAAATGACTTAATTTTTTAGGCCACGATATGTATGAAAATAAATGGACTTAGCGCGAATCGCGATTCGCCGAGACCAGAACTTAACCCAAGCAAAGGAGTCTTGCCTCAAAGTGACGCGAAGTGACCGCCGTTCCTTCCGGCTGCATCGGGCGGGAAAATTAGCGTAGAATATCGGGGCTTGGACATCCGGAAATGAAGGAACTCTCTATCGAGGCAACTGCCGGCACAACGAGAAGAATGCGGATGGCGACATCAACAAATCCCGGTGCTGGCAAAGCTGAGCAAAGCTGGAAGGCAATTCCGGCCGTCCTGGCATTCGCCGTCTTGGCCGGATTTACAATAGCGCTTTCTGCTTCCGCCCGGCAGGCCGCACCTCCGGCTGCGCCCACTGTGGCGGCGCCCTCGGGCAACGTCGACCACCAGGAGGAAAGCGGCATTCAAACGCCAACGCCCACGATTCGCGCCACCGTGGAATTGGTGAACGTGCCCGTTACCGCCTTGACCAAACACGGGCAGCGCATCATCGATCTCAACATGGATGAGCTGAAGGTTTTTGAAGATGGTGTGGAGCAGAAGATCACGCACTTCGAGCGGGAAACACGCACGCCGCTCCGCATCGGCCTGGTGATCGACACCAGCAATTCCGCCCGCGCCCGATTGTCCTATGAAAAGGACGCAGCGCAGCAGTTTGCCGACGCCGTCCTGACCGGAGGCACAAGGAACCTGGCATTTCTTGAAACCTTCGACGCCACCAGTTCCATCATTCAGGACTTTACCGGCGATCCGGACTTGCTGAGTGAAAAGATCGAGGGACTGAAGTCCGGCGGCGGCAAGGCTCTGTATGACGCCATCTACTTTGCCTGCCGCGAAAAGATGCTCAAAACCGGCCCTCCGGAAGAGGTTCGCAGGGTCCTGATTGTGGTGAGCGATGGCCTGGATGTGCAGAGCCAGCACACGCTGGACCAGGCGATTTCGATGGCGCGCATGGCCGAGACCATGATCTTCACTGTCGGCACGGCTCCCTACGGCTTCGACAATCCCGGAGATAAATTGCTGGAACAGATGTCAACGCAGACCGGCGGCTACCCGTCATTTCCCCTGCGCGACGCTCCGGGCAGCGACTTCGGATCGGGATACCTTTCCCATAACCAGATCGGAGATACTTCCCAAAACAAGGGGACAGGAGCGGAGACCGGTGAGCTTGCCGCGGAACGATTGTCCAACCTGGTTGTGGCGCTCCAGACTATTGGTAAGGACTTGGACGAGCAGTACGCGATTGGCTATAAACCGTTACGCGATAACATGGACGGAACCTACCGGGCCATCACCGTGGAGACCACCCGCCGCGGGGTTACACTGCGATGGAAACCGGGATACTTTGCCACGGCGGAATAAGCCCACGGAAAGGATGAAGGATGAAGGGTTAAGACAAAGGGCTAGAGGTTAAAGGGTGAAGGCTAAAGGCTAAAGGATGAAGGGTAAAAGGTGAAGGATGAAGGGCGAATGAGAAGGGTAAATGGTAAAAGGAAAATACTCTTTTATGTTTACGGCTTTGAGTTGTCAAAAATCGATGATTTACCTTTTAGCCTTTTGCCTTTACCCTTCAGAATTTATCCGTCACCCTTTAGACTTCACCCTTTCTCTTTTCTTTACCCATTAGCCTTAATCCTTTACCCTTTTATGCGCGCCATGACCAGGACGAGTACGAAAGTCGCCAAAAAGTTTGTGATCAGGGGCCGCGTTCAGGGTGTCGGATATCGCTATTTTGCCGACCGCGTGGCCTCGGAGCTGGGCATCTGGGGATACGTGAAGAACCTGTGGGACGGCAACGTGGAGGTCTACGCCATTGGCGAGGCAGTGGCGCTTGAGGAAATGAAGCGACAACTGGCCGAGGGCCCGCGCAGCGCGCGCGTTACCGCCTTCGATGAATCGGACGTGGTTGTGGATAAGCGGTACAATCGTTTTAACATTGAAGGCGGGTGGTAAGAGGGAAAGAACAAAGGGTAAAGGGTGAAGGGTGAAGGAAGGCGTTGTTTCATAAGCGGGAATTTTCTGCGTTCAAGAATCCTCCTTTTCGCCTTGTCCCTTTACGCTTCAGATTTTAGCCTTTATCCTTTACCCTTCAACCTTTACTATTTACCCTTTTTGACGGAGGACGTGTGATCGATCTCAAGAAGCTGATTCGTGAAATTCCCGATTATCCCAAACCGGGCATTCTTTTTTATGACATCACCACGCTGCTGAAAGACCCGGTGGGCCTGCACTGGGCCGTCGATGTGCTCGCCAACACTTTTCTGGCGCAGAAGATTGACCAGGTCATTGGCATTGAGGCGCGCGGCTTCATCTTTGCCCCCATGGTGGCTTACCGCCTGAACGCGGGATTTGTGCCGGCGCGCAAACCCAACAAGCTGCCCGCCGACCGCGCCTCCATGTCCTACAGCCTCGAATATGGAAAAGACGCGATTGAGATTCATCGCGACGCCATCAGCCCGGGGCAGGAAGTGCTGATCATTGACGACCTGCTGGCCACCGGGGGAACCGCCGCCGCCACCGCTCGCCTGGTGGAATCATTGGGCGGACGCGTGGCCGGGATCGGCTTTGTCATTGAGCTGGAAGAGTTGAAGGGCCGTGAGAAGCTCAGCCAGTATCAGATTCATTCGGTGGTGAAGTACTGAAGAAGCGTCGAGGGTTCAGCATTGAGAGTCAAAAGCTGAGGGTTGAAAGCTCCGGGCTCCACTTTGCGGGTGGATCGACATCGTGGATGTGCTGACGTACCTGCGCCCCGCGGTGGCCAACACGTTTTGTTCCGTCCCACCGCTCACTTGAGTTTGGCAGGATTGTACTTGCCGTTGCCGCCGTAGGGAAAAGGCAGGCGAAGATCGTAGTAGTAATAGCCCAGGAGCGACGGGCAACTGAAATGCTCGGCCTTTCCCACATCGAATGCGGCGAAGTGGTCCCCCGGCTTTATTCCGGGATTGTCAGTGGAGTTCCAGTCATCCTGGCAACCATGCTGGATGCGCGAGCGGAATTCCATGCACCCATTCAGCTCGCGGATGACTATTGTAGCCTCTGGTGAATATTTCCCCCGCTTGCGTCCGTCCTCGGCGGAGACGGAAATCTTCTCAAAACCTCTGGCGCCCCTCTTCCAGATGCTCATGAGGTCATAGTCGGAAACAAAGAGCTTGTCCTTGGGAATCCTGGTTCCATCCGGCGTGGGCGATTGTCCCTTGTAGACCAGCAAACCTGAGGTGCCGGATTTCGGATGGTTGCCGTCCCGGTCAACCGCCGCATATCCGGGCTTGGATTGAAAGGTATTGTAGTGGGGCCGCGCGGTCAGTTTGGGACAGCGTACGATCACGAGGTAGCTGGGGTGCTTGGCGGTGAACTTTCGAAAACCACGGATGTCACCGGCATCCATACCCGACAAGCGGGAGAATATGATGTCTTCTTCCGGCACACCTTCACGGCGCCAATTCTCTTCCGCCTTGCCTTCCAGAATATCCTGGATGGTAAACGTGCCGCTTGTTCCACCCATAAATTCCCTCATTCCGTTCGAAGAACTTTTTGGGCAATCGACGTGATTATCTCACGCCGGGTTAAGGGTTCTCAAGGCAGGTTTCTTGGTCCGGCGTTTAAGGTCCGGTTCTTGACTCATGGAGCGTTCGCCGATTAGCTGGCTTCTCGCGGCTTGAGCGTTTTCAAAATTGCATCCAGGAAGAAATGTTCAGGAAGGGTGCCTTCAACATGCGCATTCCCATTGATGATGGTTCTGGGGACAGCCATGACCTGATACATTTCCGCGAGGTCGGGGAATTCGGTGGCTTCGATGCCATCGGCGCGCACAAGGTCGCTTTCGATTGCAAACTGGTAAGCCATTTTCACCGCCGGCGGGCAATAAGGGCAGGTCGGTGTGGTGAACACTTGCAGGTGGAGCGGCTCGGTGAGTTGGGCCAGCTTTTCCCGGGTCTCAGGCCGCAAACCCGAGTCCCCTTTAGAGACCACCAGGATGGCGTCAAGCAGGGCGGAAAATTCGAACCCAGCCGGCAGTCCATAAAAGCGAATGCCGTAATCCTTGCCATTGCGGATGACAGTGGCCGGAACTTGATCAATGGCGTACTCGGCAACCTTCTCCTTGTCGCGTTGAAAGTCGCACGTCTCGAGCGTTACTTTGCTGGAAATTTGCGTAAGCTCCTCCAGCAACTGCAAGGCTTCTCGTCCGTACTCGAGATTCGACTCCTGGGTAAAATGAATCAGCTTGACCGGGGTGATCAATTCCTCGAATCTTTCACGAACCTCTGTTATATCCGAGTCTTGCAATAAGCCCATGGGTGCTCCTGATGAATTGCGACGAGGTTTCGCACACAGGATCAAGCCGGGTTACCGGCCCGCCTGCGTCATTGAGATGCGCGAGGAAAGAAAGGGATACAAGGAATGCGGCGCTAGCTCTCCGCCTCGGCGTCAAATCCAAACTTCTTCATTTTGTAGCGCAGCGCGTCGCGGGAGATATCCAGCAGTTTGGCGGCGTGGGTCTGATTGCCGGCGGTCTGTTTCAGCGCCAGGCCCACAAGTTCGCGCTCAACTTCCTCCAGTGAAGTGCCCTGCTTGGGAAGTTCCAGCATGGGGATCATTCTTCCTGAGGGAAGAGGCCGCCAGGTGGCAGCAGTGGTGGTCACCATCACAGGAGAGTCCGAGTAATCTCCTTCCGGGATGCTGACGGGAAGCGGGGTGTCGTACCCCTGCGCATGTCCGGTTACCTGGATCGGCAGGTAGGTGGGGCGGATGAAGTCCGAATCCTCCAGGATCATGGCGCGCTCCACAGCATTCTTCAATTCGCGCACATTTCCCGGCCAGTCGTACTGCAGCAACAGATCACGGGCTTCCTGCGTGATGCCCTTGACCGTCTTCCGAAAACGGAAGTTGTAGCGGTCGATAAAGAACTCAACCAGGGGCAGGATGTCTTCCTTGCGGTGCCGCAGTGGCGGAATAAAAATCGGAATGATGCTGAGTCGGTAGAACAGATCCTGACGGAAAGTACCATCGCGCACGCCCTGCTCCAGATCGCGATTGGAGGCAGCAATGACACGAATATCCACGCCGATATCCTTAACCCCACCGATGCGGCGGATGGTCTGATCCTCCAGGGCGCGCAGCAGTTTGGCCTGAAGATATGTGGAAAGCTCACCGATTTCGTCAAGGAACAGCGTGCCGCCGTCGGCAACTTCAAACAAACCTTTCTTTTGCGCCTTGGCATCAGTAAAGGCGCCGCGCTCGTGCCCGAAAAGCTCGGCCTCCATCAGGGTTTCGGGGATCGCTGAGCAGTTGATGGTGACGAAGGGCTTGTCATTGCGGGTGCTGTCATAGTGGATGGCTTTGGCCACCAGGTCTTTTCCCGTACCGCTTTCGCCTTGGATCAGCACGGTGGAGGTTTCGCTCACCGCCACCTTGCGCACGAAGCTCATCAGTTCGATCATGCGGGGAGATTTCCCCACCACCTCGTGGTAACCGGACCGCTTCCGAACTTCATCGCGCAGGCTGTCGCGTTCGGAGCGCAGGCGCGAGCGGTCAATGGCGTTGGCGAGGGTGATTTGAAGCTCATCAAAATCAAGCGGCTTTTTGATGAAGTCGAGCGCGCCCAGTTTGATGGCTGTTTTAATGTCATCAAGCTGCGGATCGCCCGTAATCATAATGACGGGGATGGATAGATTGTTCTGCTTGATTTCCCGCAAAACCTCGATACCGCTCAAATCGGGCAGCCGCACGTCAAGCAGGATCAGGTCCGGCGCCTCGGCCCGAATCTGCGCCAGGCCGCCCGTGCCGCTTTCAGCCTCTATGGCAATATACCCCCACTCTTCCAACTGGCGGCGCACGGACCACCGGATCAGTTTTTCATCGTCAACGATCAAGACTTTTTCACTAGGCATAAATTAAATCCAATCGATAGGGGGCACGGGACACGGCGTTAAGAAGTTGAAATTCCGGTTTCGGATCCAACATGCACTCTCACGTTAGCACGATCCAAATTCTGAGAGCCTTTAGTCGGTACAATGCCCCAATTTCAAATCGCGATCCTCGACTCAAGGTCTGCTCGACTGCGAGGCCCGTGTCCCTTGTCCCGTTTCCCTTGTCCCGATGAGTTGCGCTTCCTCAGCCACCTCGCGCATGGGAAGCCGAATGATAAACCTGCTCCCCTTATTGATCTCGCTTTCTGCCGTCAGCGTGCCGCCGTGCTGGCTGATAATCCGCCGACAGAGTGAAAGCCCCAGTCCGGTGCCACCCCGTTTGGTGGTGTAAAAGGGCCGGAAGATTTTCTCTAACTGCTCGCGGGAGATTCCCCCGCCCGTATCACTGACGCTAATTTCGACGTTGTTGGGCCGATTCGGTGCCCCTGAGCCCGGCTGCACTCGCGCTTGAATGGTTATTTTACCCTCTTGATCCATCGCTTGGATACCATTAAGCACTAAATTCAGCAATACTTGGTGCAATTGTTCCGGATCCATACGGAATCGCGGAAGAGGGGAAGGGATTTGGATGGAGAACTCAACGTTCTTGCTGCCAATCTGCTGCCGCGCAAACTGCAAAGTGTGAGCCACCGTATCCTTCAAGTCCGCCATGCCGTATTGCGGAGCTTTGGGGCGCGCGTAGGTCAGTAGATCGTTCAAGACCTTCTCAATACGTCGTACCTCCTGCCGAAGATCGTCCAAGATTTCGCGGTCCGGATGTTCCTTGGGAAAGTCTTTGCTGATGATCTCAATGGCGCCGGCAATGCCTGCCAGGGGATTGCGAATTTCATGCGCCACACCGGCAGCCAGTTCCCCCATTGTCGCCAAGTGCTCCGCTTGCACCATTTCGGTGTCGTGAACTCGCTGACAGTGGTCGCAGAAATCGCGCCAGTTCTTGGTTAGCGAGCGAATTTCATTCTCCAAGGCAGAGGTGCTATTCGGAGGGGGGTCGATCTGAACCAGGGCGGTGTAGCTGGGCGCGATCTTGCTCAGGGCCCCCCGCAAATCGCGCAGGATAATCCAAGATTGGCGCTCCTGATAAATCAGCATTCCCGTGGCGGCTGAAAGGGCAGCCAGCAATGCCACCGCCAGGCCCAGCTGAATGGTCAGACCATGCTGATGGGCTTCCAAGCCCACCAACAGGATAATTCCAGTCAATGAGGCCACCAACACAACAAGATTCTGGCGAAAGGTGGGAGGAAACCGCAAAAGACGTTTTAGGGGTGCCCAGTCCAATGGTATGATATTTCCCTTTCAGAGATACTCAGTGCTTAATTTTACCACAAGGCTAATACGGTGACCAGAAAGCCCGAAACCTTCTTCGAGGA
>PLSX01000237.1 GCA_003165315.1 Acidobacteriota bacterium | reverse complement strand
TCGGACTTTGTTTTTTCCCCGAGTCCCCGTGGTATTCTAAGGACATTGCTTGAAAATTTAAATCAGTGCGGTCATACTCCCCGCGACGGGACGGTGCATGTTTCAGGAAATCAAAACCTCACTCCAACAACTTTATCGGGAAGACGAGCGCCCGTGGCTGGTCGGCTTCAGCGGCGATGTAGGGCCGAGCAGCGCTCGGCCCGGGCCGAAGGCTCTTCGGCCCTACAACGACGCCGTCCTGGCCATCTCCACCATCGCGGAAATGATTGAAGGCACACTTCGCCGCATGCGCAAGTGCTCCCAGCAGAACGGCCTGAACATTGACGCCAAACCGCGACTAACGCAGGGCCGAGCAGCGCTCGGTCCCAGATCAGGCCGAACGCTGTTCGGCCCTACGGACGCACGCTCGCAATTCGGTCCCACTGATGAAATATGACGCGAAAATTCATCATCGCCGTTCGATCCGCTTAACTCATTATGACTATTCTCTGCCCGGCGCATATTTTGTTACGATCTGCGCGTTCGGCAAGCTATGCATTTTCGGTCAAGTGGTGGGTGACCAGATGCGTGAAAACGATTGCGGCGGGATAGTGCGGGAGCAATGGCTTGACACCGTGCGTATCCGTCCGCAGATTGAACTCGACGCCTTTACCGTGATGCCCAATCATCTTCACGGCATCTTGTGGATTTCGGGTCCCAAGGGCGAGCACATTCTGTGGAATAGCGGTTACGTGATCCCGGACGGCGCTGCGCAACCACCATCGGGCTCCGCGAATCCCATTCCATCCGCGCGAGCGCGCTCGCTGGCGTCTTGGGCATCCGGGTATAAATCCGCCGTCACCAGCCGAATTCAAAAAGTGTGGAAAGATCCCTCCGCGGTGGTGTGGCAGGAGGATTACTTCGAGCGCATCATCCGTGATGAGAAGGAATTGTTGAACATCCGGAATTACATTCTCTCGAACCCGCTGCGCTGGAATTTGGATCGCGAAAATCCCGAGGCTGAGACCAATGCCGAAGATGACGTGCCATGGAACTACGAGGATGAACCGGAATATTAATGGTGATCGTAGGGCCGAAGAGCCTTCGGCCCCGGGCGAGCGCTGCTCGGCCCTACGCCCCTGACACCTAACACCTGGCGACTGACCCTTCCCCCATAATAAGTCTGCTGATCAACAGTATCCAATTGATCGCCTACCAACGATGGATCAACTTGACAACCAACACGCCTCGATCAACGATCCCAATGGGTGGCAGCGGCGGCACCGATACTTCCTGTAACCACCCCCCTTCGCTCGCGCTCAGCCCCTCCTGAATCAGGAGGGGAGCCCGCGTGGGTTCCGGCTCCCCTCCTCGGACGAGGAGGGGCGGCGCTATGGCGCCGGGGCTGGTGCTGAACCGGAAGTGGTGCTGACCCAGAAGCGGTGCTGAACCGGAAGCGGTGCGAAACCGGAAGGCGGGAAGCTCCCGCGGCGTTCTCCGAACGCCGTTCGGCGGTCTGAGACCAAGGCTGTCCAAGTTAGCGCGCGTTCGTAGCCCTTCATGGGGCTTCGCCCCGCTGCTTTGCGGAAAGGCTCTGCCTTTCCGGCCGATCCCAGACCTCCTTTTCCCCTCCGCGCCGCCTGAAGGCTAGGCCTTCGGCGGCGCGGAGGAGGTTGATTATTTGTCCCGAGCAACGGAAAGGCGTAGCCTTTCCGCACAGCAAGCGGCGAAGCCGCAGATTGCTACTAATCCACCGAATCGTAATTTGGACAGCCTTGGTCGGAGACCGCCGCTACAGTCATCCGGCCCCTGGGGCGGCGGCAACTGGCGCGAGCATCGATGGCAGAGAATCAAACCAACCTTCCGGAAGCACCACCCACGCTGCCCAAGCCGGCGTTTCACGATCCAAAGCACCACCTGAAGATTTACCAGGGCGACTGCCTTCAGATTCTGGCCGCCATCCCCGCCGATTGTGTTGACCTGATCTTTGCCGACCCGCCCTATTTTCTCTCCAATGACGGAATCACCTGCCACGCGGGCCGGATGGTGTCCGTCAACAAGGGCAAGTGGGATAAGTCGCAGGGCCCCGACCTTGACCATCGGTTCAACCGCACGTGGCTCGCCGCCTGCCAGCGCGTGCTGAAGCCCAACGGCAGCATCTGGGTGAGCGGCACCAGCCACGTGATCCACTCCGTGGGCTTTGCCATGCAGCAACTGGGCTTCAAGCTCTTAAATGACATTTCCTGGATCAAGCCCAACCCCCCGCCGAACCTCTCCTGCCGCTATTTCACCCACGCCACGGAGACGCTGATCTGGGCGGCGAAGAACAAGAAGAGCAAACACACCTTTAATTACAAACTGATGCGCGAAATCAACGGCGGCAAGCAGATGAAGAGCGTGTGGACGCTCGGCGCGCCCGGCCGTGATGAAAAGCGCTTCGGCAAGCATCCCACGCAAAAGCCGGTGGCATTGCTCGAACGGATTGTGCTGGCGGCATCGAATGCCGGCGACGTGGTGCTTGACCCCTTCATGGGTGGGGGAACAACGGCGGTCGTGGCGGTGCGATTGAGACGCGCCACAGTGGGCGTTGAATTTGACGCCGAATATGCGTGGCTAGCCGCCCGCCGCGTGATGGCTGAACTGCTGGCCGTGGTTGTGGTGGCCGAGTCTCACGCGCCTAGTCTTGACGTGGGGCTGCTTTTTATGGATCGATCCGATCCGGAGACTTTTGCGCACCCAATGGCCCCGCTCACCAAACTCGTGCAACGCGAATGCCGGTTCTACTTCATCGGCCTCACGCGCCGCGAAGTGATCTTCACCATCCAGGCCGTCTCCCTCGATGAAGCGTGGCAAGCCTTCCGCAATTGCCCCAAATCCTCCGAAACAATCTTCTCCGTCATCAAAACTGAAACAGAGATTTATTTGGCGCAGTAAGCAGCCTAAGAGGCAACCCACGCTTGCTCCAGAGCGATTGCTTCGCTCGCCTGAGTATGAAGCGCTGTCACCACGCTATAGCTTGTAAATTTGGTTCGCTTTGCAACTGTGGCGAAGGAAAGGTGAGTAAGTTTCGAATCGAATTCCGCCTTTCGTGCGGCCGGCGCCACAATTCGAAACGTTGAATAGAATGCGCCAAACAATACAAACTTCAGAAACGCACCGTGCATGTCGGTTGTATTCTCAACCTCGATGAATTCCGTTGGAAATTTTCGATCGTTGAACCACACTACATCAACTGCAGCGGCCTTGCGTACGACGTCCTCGTAAGTGAATGGATAAATGTCGTCGACGGTGACCAACGATCCAAGTGGCTTGCCGAGAAAGACTTTCCCGCGGTCCTGTTTAGGCACAAAGGTCTCTTGCTTCCTGATGTTGCCCAACTGGACAAGCAATCCCTGATAGAAGGTGTGGTCGCTCTCGGGCTTCGGCTTCTCCCTAAGGTCGCCTGGCAGCTTATCCTTGGCTTCAAGCAAAGCCCATAGACCGGGGCGAATCCGGAAGAAATATTTCGGGTTCTGGACAATGCGATTTATTGAGCTGAATGGGGTCTTGGTAGCCCATTTGACGCCAGGTATTCTGAGCGCCTCATTGTAGAGGTGACCAAGGGTCGCAAATCCACCGTTTGCGCGCATCGCTTCAATGACTGCCTCTCGCTGATTCATGTGGCGGAGATTATCACGAGGGACTCATCTTGTAAAATTCAGTTTTGCGTTCCAATCCTACGGCTCGAAAACATGACGACGCCTTTGGAAACGAAGGACCAAATAGCGTTTAAGTTTTTAGCGTTGCATTTGTTGGTCGATTAAACGCGGATTTGGTAATACAATTCGCAAAATCGGCTAGCTCTTGACTCTACTGTCCGGCGGAGGAATTCCCGCATGAGCATCATCAACCTACTGAATCAGATCAAGAACGAAGAGATTGTGTTACCAGCCATCCAACGAGATTTTGTCTGGCCGGAGGAAAAATCACTTCGCCTGCTGGATTCCATAATGCGGGGCTATCCAATCGGGATCGCCCTGTTGTGGGAGACGTATCTCGATCTCCAATTTCGCAAATTCGATGAAGCATTTCATTCGGGCCAAATCCACGATTTCAAAGAGAACAAACGGAAAAAGAAATTGAAGTTGGTATTGGACGGACAGCAGCGGCTTCAGTCGCTTTACATTGCCCTCTATGGTTCGTATGAGGGCAAAGCGCTGTATTTTGATGTCCTGATCGGGCGTGAATCTGACGACCTAGCTGAAGAAAAGTATGAATTCGAGTTTCTGGATAGCGAAGGCTTTAAGAACTGGCAAGACCAACTCATTTCAGGAGCCACGACGATAGATGCATTGCAAAACCGGGCGAGCAAGTACCTTGTCAAGGTCAGTGACTTATTTGCGGCAGGCGTAAGAGAACGGAAGGCACTGGAGAGGCGGGTCAAGGAGCACATTGCGCTCGACGAAGACGATGAGGCAAGGCTAAGCGAAAATATGGGGCGCTTCGACGAGGTTCTTACGAAGAATTCCAACATACTAAAGGTGTCAGTAATCGACGAAGATTTGCCTGGGGACAATCCCGACCGGAAATCAGAAGCTGATGTACTAGAAATTTTCGTGAGGGTGAATCGCGAAGGGACCCCACTCAGCCGCTCTGACTTGATTTTCAGCATGCTAAAACTAAATTGGCGCGAATCTGCGGAGAGCCTGCCGGAGTTTGTTCGCCAAATCAAAGAGGGAAATACATTCGATCTGGATACGGACTTCGTTATTCGCTGCTTGTTTGCGGTTTCTGGATTGGGAACCAAGTTTGATCTAGACGCGCTGCGAAAGAAGGATAATGTTGGCCGGTTGCGTGCCAATTTCCAAGGCTGTTGTGATGCAATCCGGTCAGTTGTAGATTGCGTATCACGGGAATGCTGGTGTTCCAGCAGTAGCTTGCTCGGTGGGCAGGCGACGCTAGTTCCGTTCGTCTACTATTTGTTCCATACACCGAAGCATGTGGTGCCGACGGGGCAGATCGAAGCCTTCCGAAAGGGAGTGTACATATTTGGATTTGCGCGGCCGTTCTCGCGTTACGCCGACAGCCGGCTTTGGAAGTTCATCCGGCAGGAACTCCGTCCGATACTTAACGAAAAAAACTACTCCTTTCCCTTTGAGCGTGCGGTCGCTTGGGTAAAGTACTGGGAGTCCATTTCGGGCTTCGACGAAGGGTTGCTAAAAGCAAATGTTCCGCTGACACTCCATGTGCTGCAGAATTTGAGCACCGATAAAGCACATTATGACCGCAATGCAGGACAGATTGACCACATTTTTCCGCGATCCGTGCTCAGAGAAAAAGGATTCGAAGAGTCGGAAATCAACCACTTCGGCAATTTTTGGATTCTGGCGAAAGGCAAGAACCAGAACAAGAGCGATAAACATCCCGTAGAGTTTTTTGCCGACGTTAGTGACAACGAAATGCGGCGCGCACTTATCGATCGGGATATGCTTGATTATCGGCGATACCGTGCGTTTCTCAAGGCCCGCAGTGAAAAAATTGTGAAAGCCGTCAAGGGACGGTTGGAATTCTCCGATGAGGATTTCTCAGAGATCTCGAAAGACGAGATATGATGCGCGCGACGGGTCCTTTAGGATCAGGTCAACGTCGTGCGCGGGCTCAACCAGGAAGAATTCACGCTTCAGGATGTTTACGCTTTTACCGCGCACCTCGAATCGCTGCACCCGGCGAATCGCCACGTGCCGGACAAAATCCGGCAGCAATTGCAGGCATTGCGCGATCTGGGGCTGGTGGAATTCCTCGGGCGGGGGCGATACCGGTGCTCGTGTCGGCGGGTTTACCCCGCCATCGGACGCTCGGTGAGTCGTGGGATAAATGGGTCTGGTCGTGGCAAAGGGTGGCGGCATAAAGCCGCCGCTACGAACGTCGTGCGCGATCGCGCGCCCCAGAATCGCGCCATGGGCGCGCCAGACAGTGGCGAAGTAACCTCACCGCCATCAAGTGGCGGGGTCCCGATTAAATCGGGATAAATTCCGCCGCCGTTACGACCAGCCCCGCCTCGTTCCAACAGGTGACGCGGGCCGGTGCATTGTCGTATCGCTGCTGCGAGAATTGGCGGGACGGAGAAAGCCGGAAAGTTGCACGGGTTTAATTGGGGTATTCGGCCCCGGGGCGAATTCCCCTAGGGCACTTTGCTCTTGCCGGGGCTTGCAACTCAAAATGTTCGCACCGTCGCTTCCGGAGCCCCCCTCTTGACCTTCCTTTTATCCCGGCGCTGACGCTTCGGCCGTAAGACTCTTCAGAAGATGGGGAAGCTGCTGGGTGAAAGCGGAGCGGGCCATGACCGAATCGCACCCCGCGGCCTTGGCATCGGCGATCAGTTGCTCCTGGGTGTGGCGGGCAAATCCGACGATTCGAATCGATTGCGTCACCGGGTCGGCTTTTAGGGCGCGAATCCAGTCGATGACGGGAAGCTTGCTGAAGCTGAGGTCCAGAAAGATGGCTTTTGGCCCGATTTCAGCTATGGCGGCGGGACCGCGCCGCGCGTCAACCTTTGCCACCGTAACCCCAACCGCCTTGGCGGTTTCCTGGATTTTTGCCAGAAAGAACAGGTCGTCCACCAGAGCTACGATACACGCTGCCACGTTATCATCCTCTCAGTTTTAGGGCTCCCAAACGCCCAAACGCTGTCGGTCTGTTGATGTAGTGCGGCCGAAAAGCCACCAATCCAATATATCCCAGGAACGCCCGGACGGCGAGGATGCCACTATCGCCAGGTGGATGATCTTCCAACTCCAACGCCTTCCAAAGTCCAATGTGGTCTCGCCAATCGGGCAATCTAAGCACCGGAATATGCTAAATGGTTTTTACATCTTACGCGGGGATAATTGGGTAACCTGAAAACCCATTGGGGCGTCTGAGGAGGTTATGAACCCCGAAACTACTCAAAACGCTGGCGGAAAGTCACTCCGCCTGTTGCGGCCTTCGATTGTTGTTCTTTGTGGTCCTTCGGCTTGCGGAAAGTCCACATTTGCCCAGCGGCACTTCCGGCCCACGCAGATTATCTCATCGGACTGCGCCCGCGCCTTGGTCTGCGACGATGAGCGTGACCAGCTCTTCAACACGCAAGCCTTTGCCCTGGTGCATTTCCTGGTTGAACAGCGGCTCACTCTGAATCGCCTGTGCGTGGTTGACTCTACGGCACTTACCACCCAAGCTCGAAAAGACCTGCTCAATCTAGCGAAGAAGTGTCAGGTTCCTACGGCCCTGATTCTCTTTGATGTGCCACTGGTAACATGCGTCGAGCGTGACGCAAAGCGCGAGCGTTCCGTGGGGCAGTCCATCGTTGAGCGTCAATTCCAATCCTTTGAAGCTTCCAGAGACGCGATCCGGCATGAGGGGTTTGACCAGGTCATTGAATTCCATGGCGACGACGCGGAAAAGGTCCAGATTGAAATCCTCTTCAGGCCGGTTCAGCGTCCGCAGAGGGTGGATGCTGGTCCTTCGCGACGTTTTGACCGGCCGTCGCAGCCCTTTGTCCGCCGGCATGGCGGGAATGGGACGCGAGTCCCTCCGCCCGCGAACGCACCCGGAACACCCTCGGCTCAAACCCCTGAGGAGCGGCGGCCCATCGCGCCCCCCTCAGCCCTGGCCCAAACTCCTGCTGAGCGCCAGATCATCACCCCTGCCAATCCTGCGGCGGCATCACCGGCCGCGACCACTCAGCAGCTTCGGCCCGTCACCACACCCAGCCCGGCGGCTCCCACCAAAGTGGCCACAAACCAGCCGGCTGAAGTTGCCCTGCCTCGCGCGGGCGCAGAGCAGCCAAAAGGCATATAGTCAGCTGCCTTGCCGCGCAACCATCTGGATGTAGGATTTCAGACCCTGAGCCCGGATCAAGAGTCAAAAGGAAGAGCAGGGAAGATGTTCCGGCCGCTGGATTAGCGGTCCGGGCGGCCGGTGAGCCGATCATAGACAGTCCGGGCGTTGGTTGAGCCCAAGCCCTCATTGTAAAGACTGGTCAGCCCCAGGATATAGCGCACCTCTTCATCGAAGCGATGGAGGACTTCCAGATCAACCTTGCGGATGGGGAAGCGTTTACCTTCCGCCTTGGCGAACCAGAATTTCTGGAAGCCACGGTCCTCCAGTTCACAATTGAGTCCATGCACAACCAGGTAGGGCGGGCCGGAGTAGACCAAGCCACTGCCCGTCTTTTCAAGATAGGCTACGCAGCCAATCTTTCTGATCTCGACCCTTCCGGGTTGAGGTTCGCCGGCCACGAAGCCTGCCCGCTCAAATTGCTTCAGGATGTCTTGCGCCGACACGGTTTGAGTCGCCATAGGTGGTTCCCATCTGCCTTTTGAATTGAAAAGCCGTCGTCTAATAACTCCCCTCCTTGACTTAAGGAGGGGGTGCCCAAAGGGCAGGGTGGTTGCTCTCTGCCGCGCTTCCATCGTATCGCAACCCGCCCGGTTGACACAATCTGAAACCTGCCCGTAGAATGAAAAGTCTATTGCAGTGCGAGTTAAAAACGCAAGGGCGGCAACCATTCAAAATTCCAGAATACTTCGCGGACCGGCAAATCTGCTGGACCTGATTGGCAACACCTCGCTGATTCGGCTTGAGCGGATTCGGCCCAACTCGCCAGGCGTTGAGGTCTACGCCAAGGCCGAGTGGGAGAACCCCGGCGGCTCGGTGAAGGACCGCCCGGCCTTTAACATCATTCGCGAGGCGGAAGCGGCGGGGCTGATGTCCGCGGAGAAGACCCTGATCGACTCGACCTCCGGCAATACGGGCATCGCCTACGCCATGATCGGCGCGGCCAAAGGCTACCATATCAAACTCTGCATGCCCTCCAACGTCAGCATGGAGCGCAAACGCATCCTGAAGGCCTACGGCGCGGAGATTGTCTACACCGACCCCATGGAAGGCTCAGACGGAGCGATCCGCCGCGTGCGCGAAATGGTGGAGCAAGATCCCGAAGGCTACTTCTACGCCAACCAGTATGACAATCCCGCCAATTGGGGAGCTCACTACCGCACCACCGCGCCCGAGATCTACGAGCAGACCGACGGGCGCATCACCCACTACGTGGCTGGCCTCGGAACCAGCGGCACGTTCATCGGCACGGCGCGGCGGCTGAAGGAGTTGAACCCGCGGATCCAGTGCCTCTCGTTCCAGCCGGACTCGCCCTTTCATGGCCTTGAAGGCATGAAGCATATGCCCACCGCCCTCACGCCGGGAATTTACGACGCCAGCGTGGCCGACGAAAACCTGGAAATCGCCACGGAAGACGCCCACATCATGACCCTGCGCCTGGCGCGCGAAGAAGGCCTGCTGGTGGGAGTCTCCGCCGGCGCCGCCATGGTGGCCGCCCTGAAAGTGGCCAATCGATTGACCCAGGGCGTGGTGGTGACCATTTTCCCCGACAGCGGCGACAAGTACCTCAGCGAACGCTTCTGGGACGAAGGACGGTAGGGAAGCGGGCGATCGGGCCATCGGGTCATCACAAAATCCCAAGTTTCAGATTGGGAACGCTTCAGTACGGTATTTCCATGTCCAAAAAGGCGGGCAGAATCATCACGCGCAGAGCCGCGGGTCAATTCCCCAAAGATAAGACTCCAGCCCCGTGGGGGCGTCATCGGATTGGATGACGATCGGATGTCGCCCCTACTGAGCTCAAAATCCTATTTATCTCCCTCGCTCACCCACGGCTGGCTCGCCGTGGGCTAAATGACAACGCCACTTCGTGGCTGAAATATTCCCATAATCCGCTGCTCTTATTTGTCCATCTGCGTTCGCGAAGCGCCCCAATGCAGTAAACAGGAAGTGTATATAAATTCTTGCCCAAATCCGGTGACGCGATTATCTTTATTAATTGGGCTTGCGGCCAGACATCACGAACATCACAAGATAAAACCATGGCTTTGAAATTGGGAAATGAGCATGTTGAATCGATTCGCGCACATGGGGTGCGGGACTATCCCAGCGAGTGCTGCGGGGTGTTGTTGGGCAAGGCGCAGGGCGACGCGAAGACGGTGACGGAGGTGGTTCCGCTCACGAATTTGCGCCACGACCCGGCGCGCGCGCAGGAGCTTTTGCCCCTCGACGACCAGAACCGGGAGACGGACAAGAACCGCTTCCTGATCGATCCGCTCGACCAGTTGCGCGTGGAAAAAGGCGCGCGGGCGCGGGGGCTCGACGTGCTCGGCTACTATCACTCGCACCCTGACCACCCGGCGCGGCCCTCGGTTTATGACCGCGACCACGCTTGGCCGTGGTACTCTTATGTTATAATCGCAATTGAACACGGCGTTCCCAAAGACTTGACGAGCTGGGTTTTAGCTGAAGACCGGTCAGCTTTTGGGGCAGAGCCCGTGGAATCGTAGAGGCGGCTTTATGCCGCCATGTGGCGGGGTAAAGCCGCCGCTACGTTTGCAACTGGCGGGGTAAAGCCGCCGCAACATTTAGGTGGAATCGTTCGGCTTTAGTCAGCATCGATATCAATAGGTGGGGCGGATGGATGCAGGCCCGCTTGCACCGTAAATCAAGGAGAGATAATGCCGGTCAAGGTCATCATTCCGACTCCGCTGCGGCAATATGCGGACAAGAAGGAGTCGCTGGAAGTGCAGGCAAAGACGGTGGCGGAGGCTCTCGCGGCCGTTATCGCCCAATACGGCGACCTCCGCAAGCACCTTTACAATGACGAAGGCAAGCTGCGCAGCTTCGTGAATATCTACGTGGGCGACGAAGACATTCGCTTCCTGCAAAAAGATCAAACTCCCCTGAATGAAAACGATGTCATCAGCATCGTTCCTTCCATCGCCGGCGGCGCCTACTCCTGTTGTATCTGTAGCTAGCCTGGGTAGCCACCTTAATGGTGGTGAATCTCAGGCGGTTCCCTTAAGTTCCCAGTTCACAGTGGGCATTCATTCTAACCAAAATTCAGGGCAGACGGACGCCTGACCACGGGCCACGGACTATGGACAACTGACAAGCTTTTACGGAAGGATTTGGAAATGAGCACAACGACAGCAACCCCGGGCGTGCAACTGAGCAAGGATGAGATTCTCCGCTACAGCCGCCACCTGATCATGCCGGAAGTGGGCATGGAAGGCCAACTGAAGCTGAAGAATGCCAAGGTGCTGTGCGTGGGCGCGGGCGGATTGGGCTCGCCGCTGGCCCTGTATCTGGCCGCCGCAGGCGTGGGCAAGCTCGGCATCGTGGAGTTTGATACGGTGGACTTCACCAACCTGCAGCGCCAGGTGATCCACGGCACCAGCGATGTGGGACGGACGAAGCTGCAATCGGCGCGCGAAACACTGCTGGAAATCAATCCCAACGTGGAGATTGAAGGGTTTGAGACGCGCTTAAGCAGTGAAAACGCTCTCGATATTTTCCGGGACTACGATGTGATCGCGGATGGCACTGACAATTTCCCCACGCGCTATTTGGTGAACGACGCCTGCGTTCTACTGGGAAAACCCAACGCTTATGCCAGCATCTTCCGCTTTGAAGGCCAGGCATCAATTTTCTGGGCGGAGCAGGGACCGTGCTATCGGTGCCTTTACCCGGAGCCGCCACCGCCGGGCCTGGTTCCCAGCTGCGCGGAAGGCGGAGTGCTTGGCGTGCTGCCCGGCATCATGGGTTGCATCCAGGCAATGGAGACAATTAAGTTGATTTTGGGCATCGGCGATCCCCTGATCGGCCGCTTGCTTTTGTTCGATGCGCTGGCCATGAAGTTTCGCGAGTTGAAGCTGCGCAAGAATCCAGACTGCCCGATCTGCGGAACGAATCGTACCATCTCCAAGCTGATTGACTACGAGCTGTTCTGCGGCATTCGGGGCGAGGAGCATGTTCCCGTGTTTAATGGCATTCCGGAAATAACTCCGGTGGAATTGAAAAAGAAGATCGACGCACACGAACCCTTTGTGTTGATCGACGTGCGCGAGCCGCATGAGTACCAGATTTGCAAGATTCCCGGATCGAAATTGATTCCGCTGGGCGAAGTGGCCAAGCGGATGAATGAGCTGGATTCCGCGGACGAAATCGTGGTGCATTGCAAGTCGGGAATGCGAAGCTCCAAGGCCGTGGAGTTGCTGATGAAGTCGGGGTTTGGCAAAATCCATAACCTGAAGGGCGGAATCCTGGCGTGGTCGGACCAGGTTGACCCTTCCGTGCCAAAGTATTAAGGGCAGTGGCTAGTGCCTGGTGGCTGGGAGTCGCAGTTGGGGCGGGAAACTAATGCCCGCTGGGATGAGCCGGAACCATGTTTCGCTGGAGTTGAATTCGAACCGCCACCCAGTTCCTTTTGATTTCAGCCTTTTACCCGCCGCCCACTGCCTACCGCTTCCTGCCTACTGTCCTTCCGGGTCTGGCCGCCGAATTGCCTTACTTACAGTGGGGATAGGGTTGCTCTGAGCCATTTTTCGCAGCAGGCAAAAAACAGCCTGATATCGAGTTGTAAACTTGGTTGGAAGTGAAAATCTGTGAATGACTTAGGTGTCGAATTTCGAATCAGCGATCGAAGGGCCACAAGCGGCTCTCCCTACCGCGTACTGAGCAATTCCCCCCTCTGTTGTATCTGTATCTAGCCTGGATTCCTGCGTTTCGGCGGGAATTCAAGGCGTGCCACCCAAATAGTTCCTGAAAAATCATAAATATTCGCAAAACAGTTCAAAGGAGAACATATGTCGAATTTCTTTGCAGACAATGCCGCAAGTATTGGCCGAACCCCATTGGTGCGCTTGAATCGCCTGGCATTGGGGTCGTCCGCCACGATATTAGCTAAAGTTGAAGGCCGCAACCCCGCTTACAGCGTCAAGTGCCGCATTGGAGCGGCCATGGTGTGGGACGCGGAAGAACGTGGAGTCCTGAAACCGGGCGTTGAAATTATCGAGCCCACCAGCGGAAACACAGGAATTGCTCTGGCTTTTGTGGCTGCAGCGCGCGGTTACAGTCTGACGCTGACTATGCCTGAGACCATGTCGCTGGAACGCCGTCGCATTCTGGCGGCCTTCGGTGCCAAGCTGGTTCTGACGCCCGGACCGGAGGGCATGCCCGGCGCCATCCGCCGCGCCACGGAGATTGCTCAGTCAGACCCCAAGCGCTACTTCCTGCCGCAGCAATTCGAAAATCCCGCCAACCCCGCCATCCACGAGAAGACCACTGGCCCGGAAATTTGGAATGACACCGACGGCGGCATTGATGTCCTGGTTTCCGGAATCGGGACGGGCGGCACCATTACCGGCGTATCGCGTTACATCAAGAACACCAAAGGGAAGAAAATCACCACGGTGGGCGTGGAGCCCTCGGCCAGCCCGGTAATCACTCAGTTCCAGCACGGCGAACCGCTGAAGCCCGGGCCGCACAAAATCCAGGGCATTGGAGCAGGCATTATCCCCAAGAATCTGGACCTGTCGCTGGTTGATCGCGTGGAACAGGTTTCAAACGAAGAGGCCGTGGAATACGCCCGGCGTCTGACGCGCGAAGAGGGCATTTTGAGCGGCATCTCGTGCGGCGCCGCTACGGCCGTAGCCGTGCGTTTGGCCAAACTACCTGAATTCGCCGGCAAGAATATTGTTGTGGTCTTGCCCGATTCCGGCGAACGGTATATCTCGACAATTCTGTTTGAAGGTATAGGTTAAGAGGTATCAGGTATCAGGTGTCAGGGAAGGACGAACAGTGCATGAATGTGGGCGTCGGGTATCAGTAAAGAGGGGACCGATGGTCCGCACCTTGAAATTCGGGTGCGATCAGAATTCCCTGGCCTGACACCTGGAACCTGCTGAGGCATCTGACGATGAGCTGTTGGCAGTAAGCTGTCAGCTCTTGAGAGGATTCACCATGAGTTCCGACGACATGAAGTGCCTGGCGCAGGAGTTTCGCGCCGATTTGGACGCGCAACTGGCGGGGGAAGATCGCAGCGCTTTCAACCTGCCCAATCGTGCCGCGGTGGCCACCATCTGCCGCCGCTATCTGGAAGTCTTATTCCCGATTTACTATCTCTGCAATGAGCGCGAGACGCCGGGCATGCGCGCCTGCCAGCAATTGGTTGACATCCGGACCCTGCTGGTCAATCAAATATGCAGCGCGGTTCGATTTAAGTCCTCCTGTAGTGGCAAGCCTGCGCCTGAGGAATTGGAAAGCTACGCGGAAGAGATCCACAAGAACCTGTTCGGACAGTTTCCAGAGTTGGCTCACCTGCTGGCCTCGGACATCGGAGCGGCGTACCACAACGATCCTGCCGCATCGAGCGTGGAGGAGATTCTGCTGGCCTATCCGTTTATTGAGGCAGTTACAGTGCAGCGATTTGCCCACCGCCTTTATCTGCTGGAAGTGCCGTTCCTTCCTCGTATGATGACCGAGATCGCCCACAGCCACACGGGAATTGACATTCATCCTGGCGCCTCCATTGGCGAATCGTTTTTTATCGATCATGGCACCGGAGTGGTGATCGGAGAAACCTCCATTATTGGAAACAAGGTGGCGCTCTACCATGGGGTAACGCTGGGCGCCTTCAATCCCCTCAGTAAGGATGATGATGGCCATTTGCGGCGAGGGCAGAGCAACAGACGGCATCCGACGATTGAAGATCATGTCACCATCTATCCCAATGCCACGATTCTGGGCGGGGGCACGCACATTGGCCACCACAGCGTGATTGGCGGAAACGTCTGGCTGACCCACTCTGTTGCGCCGTACAGCCGTGTGACGGTGAAGGATCCCGAGCTCTCTATCTTCAACGCAGGAGACCAACCCTGGAGTCTTTATAGTGGGATTTGAAGGTGGCCCGGCAGCGCTGAAGAAATTCAAAATTCAAGATTCGACAGGCAAATGGAAAAAGGATAAATCCAAAAATCGCGGGCTATAATAAAAACCTCTCCGTCCCGACATTGTTTGCCAGGCTTGGGGAACAACGTATTTGCCGCGAAGATCGCCAATCCAATTTTGCCAATCCCAAATCGGCAATCATCAATCGAAAATCGGCAATTCCCCGGTGGTCCAATCGTTACCCCTCGTCCGCATTTGGCACCAGGGCGCGATCTACGGGCAATTCGATGACAAATTTGGTTCCCGTCGGAAAATTCTCTTCCACATGGATTGTGCCGTGATGCTCCGCGATAATGCGATTAACAATGGCAAGGCCCAGACCGGTTCCTGAACGCTTGGTGGAGAAATAGGGAAGGAAAAGCCGCTCCTTGTCCTCGGGAGGTATGCCCGGTCCGCTGTCTTCGATGATGATTTCCACCAAATCGCGATCGGGCGAGAGCGTGCTTCGAACCCAGATCTCCTTGCGCAAGGACTGCTCCAGCGCTTCGGCCGCGTTGTCGATCAGATTCACCACGACGCGCTTCATTTGGTCGGAATCTGCCTGCACAATGGGAAGTTCGGCGGCAAGATCGTGTCGCAAGGAGATGTCATTGAGGCGGCCATCGAATACCTTGAGAGCGTCTTGCAGGATATCGTTTATCTGCACGGGGGCCGGCTTGGAGGCAGGGAAACGTGCAAAGGCAGTGAACTCGTCTACAAGGGTCTTCAGCGTGCCCACCTCACGTCCAATCAGCTTGGCGCTTTCACCCATGGATTTCAGCAGGTCGGGTGGAGGCGAACTGGTGCCCATGCGCTCCAGCAGGCGCAAAATGCGCTCCGTGGAAAGTTGAATGGGTGTGAGTGGATTCTTGATTTCATGAGCAATCCGGCGGGCCACCTCCTGCCACGCGGCAGAACGCTGGGAACGCACCACCTCCGCCAAATCCTCCAAAACAAGAACTGACCCTACCCGGCCGTGCCGAGCTTTGACGGAGGAGACTGTCAGTGCCATTAAGGCGCGGCGTCCTCCGAGATCAACTTCCAGCTGTTGAGTTACAACACCTTGGCGCGCTGCCCGCCGGAACATGCGGCCGATTTCCCGCACGTCTTCAGCAGAGAAAAGATCGTTCAGGCCTCGAGCTGGCTGGCCATGAGGACGTCCGAGCAACCGCTCGGCGGTGGAGTTTAGCCGCGTAATTTGCCCTTGTGGGTCGAATGAAACAACCCCCGTGGGAATGTTCTCCAGGATCGCTTCAATGGTATTGCCGCGCTCTTCCAATTGGCGGTTGGCGTTCTGAAGGTTTACGGATGCTAGTTCAATCGCGCGCCGGTTTTCCAGAAGTTGCAGGGTCATTTGATTGAAGGAATGGACCAGAACCCCCAGTTCATCATCGGCCCGCGCCAGCACCTGGAAGCCCAGGTTGCCCTGCGCCACCTCATGCGTGGCATTGGCCAGAGCCTGGATAGGAATGGTGACCTGTTTTGAGAAGAAAAGCGCGAACCACGTGGCGATGAAGAGAATCAGGACCGTCAGCAGGGCGAGCATCGACACGTAAGCGCGCTTCTCCATCTTCCGGCTGTGGCTCAGGTCGTTATACTTCTGGGTTTCGCGCTGAATTTCCCCGGAAATCTGGGTCAATTTGGAAGGGAGGCGCAAGATGCCGGCGACGCTGCCGAGGTGATTTCCGGCATTATTGAGGATCGGGTCAACGGAGATGAACGTCTCATATTCGCCCTCCGGCCAATGTCCCATTAAACCAGTGGGCGGAATTTTCCCTGTCTTAATTTGCGGAAAGTGGCGGATGATTTCCGAAGCGTCGGGCCACGGGTCGCCAGCCTGGGCCAGTAATTTCCCGGAGGAATCGAAGCACATGGCGGCTACTGTGCCAGGATCAGCTGCCACCTCCTGCGTCACCAATTTTGCCACGCGGGTGGTTTGGTGATTCTCAACCGCCTGGACCATCTCATCGCTTTCTGCCAGATAGCTCGAAATGTGATCGGCACGCTGCCCAGCCTGCAATTCCAGTTGCCGGACGAGTTCCTCGGAGTCCTGACGAATGAGGTCGAGTGGCACGCTGAACCACTTGTCAATTGTTCGATTCAATAGCCCATAGGCAAAAATAAAAAGGAAGATAACTGGTACCAGCGAAAGACTAAGGAAGGCCACCACCATCTTCGTCTTGAAGCGCGAGCCCAGTTGATCCTGTTGGCGCTCAAAGTAGAGCTTCAGCAGAATCCGAAGCAGGATGAGGGTGAAGATGATAAATGCAAGAAATATAAAGGTGGAAAGAACGAGCAGCAGGATGGTCTCTTCCGAGTTGGTAGGGCGAATGAAATTCAGGTTCAGTGACGCCTGGCTCCATCCCAGGAAGGCGAGGATGGGGACAAGGATCAGCAGAACGGTGAGGAAGATTTTACGCCGACGTTTCGGGTCAGGGTTCATGGGTATTGGCTTTCAGCGATCAGCTTTCAGCAATGAGCTTTCATCGTCCAGTTTCAGGTCGGTCATTAAAAGCTCACCGAAGTATGCCCCAGGTGGGTGCGCTCTCTAGCTCATTGCTGAAGGCTGACTAATCAGAGCGTAAGGTGGCCGTGGGTCATGATCAGTCGGCTTCTCCAGGAATTTGTCCAGTGGGCATTCCTCGCAATGCATCACATTCCGGTGGCAAAATCGCTTGGCCGCCTCCACTAACAGGGCATGAAATTCATTGAACAGCCCTTCTTCCCGCGGCAGCTGTTGATGGAGGAATTGTTGCGTTGAATCATAATCCGCCGTTGGGGGAAGAAATCCGTGGCGCGAAAGTATGCGGCGAGTGTAAGCATCGGCAACAAATACGGGATGTCTTCCGGAATAGAGGAGAATCGCATCGGCGGTTTCAGGTCCTATTCCAGTGAGAGCCAGAAGTTGGGAGCGAGCACGGTCGGCGCCTTGGGCGAAGAGGGCGTCCAACGATCCTTTATGCGCTTGCTCGATCCAGTTGGCAATGTTATGGAGCGCCCGGGCTTTCTGCCGGTAAAATCCCGCCGGCCGAACTAAGACTTCCAGATCTTCCAATGGTGTTTGGCGCATACGCTGCCGGGTAAGTACACCAGCTCTTCGCAGATTCTTTAATGCCAATGTGGCATTTCGCCAAGTGGTGTTCTGAGTGAGGATCGCTCCGCAAATTACTTCCCAACGAGTCCGGGCCGGCCACCATCCTTGCGGTCCGAAGCTTGTCAAAAGTGTCGTGTAGAAGCGGTTTAGAATTTCACCCGGCGCCTCATCAATTTTTCCACTCGTGTTGCGCATAATTTGAAAACTATACTCGGCACCGGGCAAAGTCAAGGTATGCGCCCTGGCAGACAACGTCTGATGGGGACGATGCCTCTGAAGGCCATCGCACAGGCCGTGGCTTGGAAACGGGGCACAGGTAATTTTGCCTGTGCCGCCCCTTCATGGCCAGGATGGACATGCTACGTGCCGGATTACTGTGCGCACTCTTCAATCAGCCTCTTATAAACCGCGCGAGCGTGGTCGTAAGCTTTAACAGCGTCCGGGAGTTCCGATGCGGAGGTCTTTGCAGCTTTCTGCGTCCAGCACTGGTTGACGGCCGCCAGGCACCACTGGGCGCTGTCGCGCGAGGCGCGGATGGGCTTTCCTCCCACCAACACAAAGATGGGATTCGTGTGTGAGGAGCCCAAAATCCGCAAGGCGACCCAACTGCTCTTTTCGATCAGCACATCAAAGGCGAGAGCCCGCTCCATACCGTCAGCCAGCAGAGTCTTGTGGGCCACTGATTGACCATTGACGATCAGCTCCACAGGCACTTGCCGGGTATCGCCAATACGCGCGCGCTCAACATGGAAGTATGGCTTTTGGTCAACAGGCAGATTGTGAATTTCCGGATGAGGCGTAACGTCGAGCAACGCCGCGGCTTTCACCGTAACGTGGACGGTTGCGGGCGCGGCCAAATCCACCTCGCTGGTCTTATCCAGGGAATGGTCCGGCGCCTGAGCTCCCACCGCAGTTCCGTTTAGCTGGAAGTCCATCAGATGGCTTCTTCCATCGGAGACGTAGCTGCGGCCTTCGCGAACGGCGTCAAGCCAGGATTTGTAGGAAAGCGTGCCGTCCACCCTGGCATAGACGCGCCCCTGCCCCACTCGTTCATCGGTGATACAGGGGAAATCGGTCTCGCCTGAAATGCGGCTGCGAAAACCCACGTTCAAGGTGTGATACCAGATGTTAAGTTCCCAAGGATAGGGCGTGTCCATTGTCGAGATAAAATCGACGGTGTTCGGATAGGTTACATCAACGATGTATTCATTGGCCCCAATGCCGTCGAACCCGGGCATTTCATAATTGGGTAGATCACTGGTGGAGACGGCCAGCCCCCAACCGGAATGCGCGAATCCCACTATAGCGCCCTGCTGTTTTCCCCAGCGCAAGATGGGAAGATCCCAAGTGGGCCAGTCTTCAATGCGTTTGGTTCCCGGATAATCCTGATCGACGAGGCCGAGCAGCACCAGATGGCCCGCGTGGCTGGAAGGGAAGCCGGAGACTTCCAGGTCGTAGTGCATCAATTCGCCTGCTTTGGAATGTGGGTCATCCTTGCCTGAGAAATATTGCTTTTGGTAGTAATAACACGGCCCCCAGGTAAGGACGCATCCCACATTTAGCCGCTCGCCCGCAATCTGCCGGATCATGGTTTCGGGGGGAACACCCTGCGCCGGGTTCTGATAGTGGGAACAGCCTGCCGCGTGCACATGATGGTCACCGGAATACCAGCCGTGTTGCGAGGGATCGATCCAGCGTTTCATGGCAAAGGAGGTTTCACCCTCGTCCGAATCAGTCACGGTAAGAGCTTTTGTCTGGGCTATGTATTCCGGTCCCATCGAACAGGTTACGGTGTACTTTCCGGCCGGCAACACCACCTGATCGCCCTCGGCCCGGTAAATCTGCGGTTGGAAAAACAAATCAGGGGCGAGCCGCTTGAGAGGGTTGGGATAAATCCTGTCGAGCCCATCGCGGATGACGAATGCCGCCGTGGCAGGCTTACCGTTCTCATCCACCACATGCAAGCGGACGAGGTGGGCGGGTAGAACATTGAACAGAACATCGATTTCGTTGCGAAATCCAATGTCTTGCGTACCTTGTCCCACATTGAAGCCAATCTTGGCGGATCGCTGCCCGCGGTCATGGCTGTATATTTCCAGAATCTTGTATTCCACACTCATTCCGGAAAGGCGGTTGGCAAACCACTCCTGGGTCGCAAGTTGGTTCTTGTCAAACAGCGAAATTTCTGCCCATCGCTCTCGCGCCTGTTCCGGTGTCAAATCCTGGGGCGGTTCAGCGCTGCTGTCCGATTTAATGTAGACCGGGCCGTTGTTGGGGCTCTCGACGGCCAGCGGAGACGTGACTCCGGCCTGGTTGAGGACCTTAACAAGGAAGACCCTGGTTCCGCCTTCAATCAATTCTGGCTTGGCTTCTCCCGGCTGCACAGTTACCCGGCTTTCCGCGTTGATTCCAACCGTTACCAGCACATGCCTGTCGAGCGTGGTTTCAATAGCGCGCACCGCGGCAGCATCGTCCGTATTGGCCAGCGCGTCATCAATCTGATGTTGGTCATCGACGGAGAGGGGAGAGCCCAAATAGGTGAGCGCTGATTCGATCTGGCGCACATTACGAGCCAAGGGCTGCAAGGGCGGGGTCTTCTGGGCACAGATGGGAAGGGCGCACCCCACTAGGGACCCAAGCACGAAAATTGCAAAAACGCATGGCGGTTTACTCATGGCTTCACACCTTCCATAGCTCTTTAAGCCCTGGTTCGAGCCCAAAAGCCAATTAATTGCTTGATGATCGCTTTGGAATTGCCCTTCGTCAGCAAGTATACACCTGAGCGCCTTTCAAACAAGCTCTGGCGGCGCATATCAGCAGCTTCGTAATCTGTGGATAA
>PLSX01000064.1:317-18499 GCA_003165315.1 Acidobacteriota bacterium | reverse complement strand
GCTTATTAATTCAAGTAAGTACTAGTGGATTCCGCTGTCGAGTTGCATCAGGAAAGAGAACTCCGGCGCCTGATTGGACACTTTTTCGACAATGCGATCTTCTATGCCGTGCGGGCGTATGAGCGTGAGGCGTCGTTGTTTCATGCCAAGAGCACGATGAAGTCTGCTGCCTGATCGCGCTCATCACGTCTTTCGCTGCGGCGAATTTGTTCGGGGGCCGGCGCACAAACGGGGAAGTGTAGGGATTGCGCCTGGCGGCGGGATTCCTCTGCGCTATCCCTGCGGAAGGCGACGCGGGAATACACGGGATGGCAGCGGATAAGTTTGCGCGCACCAAATATCAGGGCCAGATTGCCGTTTGTCCGCTATCATTTAGGATACCCCCCCATGTCGAACCACGGGTTCAGGGGGAAGGAGAATCCTGAAGATGCGCGTTGCCGTGTCAGTTGGCGAAAATGAAAAAACCAGAGGTTCCGGGTCGCCTTATTTCCAGGCTCTGTTGGCCGCGGGCGCAGAGGAAAGCGAACTGGAACTGGTGTCCGCAACCGATGCGCCTCACGTGCGCGCCCGGGATTACGATGGCATCCTGTTCTGCGGCGGCGAAGATGTTAGCCCCTCCTTTTACGGCGAAGTGAAGCAGCACGACAACGTTCATGATGACAAGCCTCGGGATGAATTTGAGTTTGCTCTGCTCGACCGGGCTTTGGAGCGCCGTGTACCCATTCTGGGAATATGCCGCGGCGTCCAGATGATCAATGTGGGGTTTGGCGGCTCGCTGTACCAGGATATGAAGGAAGATGCGGAGCCGCAGTTTGAGCATCGGCAGACGGAACTGGGCAAGACCCGGCAGGAGGCCACCCACTCAGTGCTGGTGACCGATGAGGACTCAAGCCTCGGGGCGATTGTTCAGGGCGCTTGCCGCGTCAATAGCCTGCATCATCAGGCGATAAAGCGTGTGGGACGTGGGCTGAAAGTGACGGCACACTCGGAAGACGGGTTTGTGGAAGCAGTGGAATCGGCCGATGAATACCCGTTTTTGATGGCGGTGCAATGGCATCCGGAAGAGATGGTGGACCACTCGCCGGAACAGTGCAAGATATTTGTGCGCTTCCTTGCCAAGTGCAGGGAGGCCGCAGCGCGAAGATGACCAGAGGGAAAATGCGATTTAATTCTTCCGTGTCGGCGATGGGCCACAATCGATAGGAGTGAGACGATGGACGATCTGACAATCGAACCCATGGAAGTTCACAGAATGATGCGGGAGGGCGCGAAATTTCTACTGCTCGATTGCCGCGAGCCTTGGGAGCATCAGACCGCCCACATTGAGGGCGCCACGCTGATCCCCATGCGCGAGATTCCGCAAAAGCTCGAGGAGATTCCCAAAGACCAAACCGTTGTGGTCTACTGCCACGCCGGGATTCGGAGCTTCAATGCCGCATCCTGGTTGAAACGGCAAGGCATCAACGCACTCAGCATGAGCGGCGGCATCGATCAATGGTCGAAGGAGATTGATCCCAAGGTGCCGAGGTACTAAGAAGAACAGCAGGCAGAAGGCGCTAGGCAGTAAGCAGTCCGGATTTACCCGAAGTCAGTATGCCGAAGTTGAAGGCGAATGGCGCCTGCAGTCTGAGCTTGCTCTGGCGAATCACGAAGAACGAAAGGAAGTCCCCATGCCCAAACTTAAGATGTATCTCAAGCCCACGTGAACGAGTTGCCGCAAAGCAAGAGGTCTCTTGCTTGAGATTGGCGCTGAACTGGATGAACACGATTTGGGAAGGAACCGGTTGACGGCGGAACAGCTCGACGCACTGATTGGCACGCGCAACTACATCGACTTCCTGAACACCCGCAATGACCTGTACCGCGAACGGAAGATGAAAGAAAATCCGCCGACCCGCGACGAAGCTCTTCGACTCATGGCGAAGGAACCCAACCTGATTCGCCGCCCCATTGTGATTCGCGGCGGGCAGATGATTCTGGGTTACGACGAAGAGGGATTACGAAAGCTGGCGAAGTGATGGGTTGTGAGTGAGCCGGTTGATCATCGGGTGCGGAATATGATGGGTGACACTCTAGGCCTGTAAACTGTAACCCGTAACCTGTAACCTAACCCCTGACACCTGAGATCCCCTTGACCACCACACCTCTGAAAGCTTTGCTTCTCGAAACACTGCGGCGCAAGGGTGCCATGACCTTTGAGCGCTACATGAGCTTGTGTCTTTATCATCCCGAATATGGCTACTACACCCGTGGGCAGGAACGCACCGGGGTGGAGGGCGATTACTTTACCAGCCCCGACCTGCATCCTGTATTTGCCCGGCTGCTGGCGCGGCAGGCTGCTGAGATGTGGACCGCAATGGAGCGCCCCACGCCATTTACTTGGGTGGAGATGGGTGCGGGGCGCGGCTTTTTCGCTTGCGATTTTCTCGCCTGGTCAGCGAAGGCCTTGCCGGGATTTTTTGCCGCGCTCGATTACGTGGCCATTGAGCCGGGCGCGCTCCAGCGCCAGCAAATAGGGGTGCGTTTAGCCGCCGCGGGCGTGGCAAGCAAGGTGCGTCTGCTCCCGAATCTTGATGAAATCACCCCGGTCTCCGGGTGCTTCTTTTCCAATGAGCTAGTCGACGCGTTTCCGGTCAACGTTGTTACCCGGGTAGGCGGGCGGCTGAGGGAGATCTACGTTACTGCGACGGATGACGAACTCAGGGAGATTCCAGGCTCCATCAGCGACACCGCCATCGCCGCCTATGTGGCTCGATATGCCCATCAGCTTGAAGAAGGCCACCGCGTGGAAGTAAACCGGCATGGGCAGACGTGGATTCGGTCAATTGCGGAGAAGCTGGCATGCGGTTTTGTTCTGACCATCGATTACGGCGATATGGCGAACCGGCTTTTCACCCTCGACCGGCCGCGCGGAACGCTGCTGGCTTACCACGGCCATTCTGCGAACGAGGATTACTTCACTGCGCCGGGGGAAACGGATTTGACGGCGCACGTGAATTTTACCGCGCTGATCGATGCGGGAAAATCTGCCGGTTTGGAGGTCGCGGGCTTCACCACCCAGGAGAAATTTCTGCTTGCGCTCGGCGAGGCCAACCAATTCGCGGATCTTTATGACGACGGCCAATCTGATGTGGAGAAACTTAATGCGCGGTTAAAACTGAAAAGATTGATCTCACCCGAGGGGATGGGAAACATCTTTAAGGTCCTGATTCAACAGCGCGGGATGGCTAATATCAGCCTTACCGGATTCAAATTTGAACAGTGAGTCCACCTGGCTGTCTAGCAGGCTGATGAAAATGGGCGTAGCGGCGGCTTTATGCCGCCACCAAGGGTCGAAATCATTGGAGATCTGGCGGGGTAAACCCGCCGCCACGCCGCAGCAGATGAGTTCTACATCGGAACCGTAGCCACGGTCAGTGCGCTCCTGACCGTGGGCTTTTCGTCGGTCCACCGGAAGAACCCAATGTCAGGAGCGCACTGGCCGTGGCTACCCCCTCACCCATCCCGCCCCCGCTGATGAAAGCGCGGGATGCGGTCCACCCTCTCCCCCAGGGAGGCGAGGGCTGGGGATTGCTTTGGGGGTGGCAAACATGACGCAGGTTTCAGATTCCTCTTGCCCTCCTCTTACGGCTTCTCTTTCCCGGCAAGCTTCTGTTGGATTTGTTGAATGGCGGCGTCAATCCACCACTGCTCATCCGGCCCGGCTTTTTCACGGGCGGATTGCAGTAGCGGCAGGGCTTTTTCAGGCTGACGGGCGAGAGCTTGCACTGCGGCATTGCGCACGGAGTAGTCGGGATCCTTCAACTGCTCGATCAGCGTGGCAAGCTGCTTCCCCGTGTCCACGTGAACGGTCACTTCAGTCGCGGCCGGAGTGGATTCGATTTGTAGGCGATCATCCATGGCCGCGGCTTCAATTCGATGCGCGCCGTCGGGCAGCCCGTCAATCCGGGCTTCCGAACTCTCCGAGGGGGACGACCAATCGCCGCCATCGACTCTCCAGGTGAAACGGACCTTGCCTTGCGCCGGAGTTGAAAAGTGCAGGCTGACGATTCCCGATGTGTCCGCTGCGGCGCGCAGCGTGGTGTGGGGCAGGGGTGGGCGGGCGTTGAGGATAACGTACTCACCAATGTCGCTGTGCGAGGCGAGGTAGGTTTCGAAAAATGCGTTTCCCGCGGGGTCTATGGTTACCGACCGAATGGTGCGCGAATCGACGAAGGGCTGAGTCTGGCCGGGTGAGAATTGCGGCGTGCAGAGCCCCGGAATCGCCCGGTATAACTGCCCGTGCGAAGTCAGCCAGAAGGTTCCCAGGCGATCCGCAACCACGGATTCAGGAATGACGGCTTCACAGCCGGGCGGGGGCGATGGGGACTGGGGAGCGGAGCGTTCCTGGTCGGTGCCGAACCCCCGCTCGAAACTCACCGCGTGCCAGCCGTCGCTTTTCAAGTATTCCCAGGTTCTACCTGAAATGTTCACGGCGAAATTGCCGGCATGATCGAAGAAGGCCGGGCCGTCGAAGTTCCGATGTGGGCCCGCATCGATCTCCTCCGTCTTCCACATCCGCCAGGTTTGGCCATCGAAGTAATGTGCCTGCCAGCACGGGTCGCGGTAGCCAATCCGACCATCTGGAGTCATAGTTGACACCGTGAAATGGTTGCCCTCGATATGGAAATTGGCGCGGTTGGGGAGCTGCGCCTGGAGCGCATAAGCAAAGTCCTGATAAACCTCCATGCCTCCGCGCTCTGGGTTGAGCACAGTTACGGGTCCACGGCAGGGGCCGCTGAGAAGCCAGACGCGGTTCTGGGTGTCGAAACCGAAATTCCAGGCGCGCAGCGGATCAAAGTCCTCCGGAAGGGCGTGGTCCGTCCAGGTTTTTCCATCCCATTCGCTGATCACGTGCTCCTTACCCGCCAGAAATCCCCAGAGGTGGTCCCGGTGGTCGGAAACCAAAGCGCGAAGAGGATTGAGAGTTTGAACGCCCGAAGGCGATTGATGTGCGGCGAGCAGCTCGGCGGGGTTTGCGGCAATGGTTCCGCAAGCCATGCTTCCACTGGTGGCGGCGATAATAAGCAGCCGCCCGTCGTGAAGCGCCATCAGGCCTTCCGACTCGTCGAGGGAATATCCATATTTCCAATCGATATGCACCGGCTCGCCCGAACCTGCCGGGATGAACCAGGGGCCGGTTCCGAAAGCGCCAAGCCACACTCCGGCGGGAGTGGCCAGAAACGACCGGGCCGAATCGTTCAGGATCTGGGGGCGCATGTCGATGCCGTTCAGCAGGCGCGTCCATTCGCCATTCTGAAGGCGCCAGAGGACGCCGATGCGGCCTTCTCCACTGCGTTCAGCCACGGGCGCGGAGCCGTTGACCGCAACGATGTAGGTGGCCTGTCCCGCGTGGGAGATCGATTGAACATAGCGGAAGGTGTTTAATTCGGGTTCGGGGACAGGTTGGATGGCAAAGTTGTGGATATCGACCGTATACAGGTGCCCCCTCGGGCCACCCAGCAGCATGTGGTCGGCGCCGTCCGGCTCCACGGTGGAGTAACTTGTGATTGAGGGGTCAGGCAGGTCGGTGTGGAGCGTGAAGTTCGTCCCATCGAAGATCAGGATGCCCTGAAGCGAAGGCACGCCCCGGCCTCCGCCCCGGCGCCCGGACCAGAACCAGACCCGGCCCAGCCCATCCGCCGCGGCATAGACGGAATCGAAATTCAGACGCGAATTCTTAGGAAGATTGGTTTCGACCCGATGATCGTATTCGATGGTGTAGGCGCATTCGGCTTTGCCATCGGGGGTTATGCGATAGATGTGTATGCCTGATTCGGTAATCCAAATATTGTGGTTGGGATCGACAAAGATGCTGGGAAAAAATCGATCGAGCTGGCCGGTAAAGCGGGCCACCACGCTGGAAGACGATGCCTTGTGCCGGGTCACGGCCTGATCGCCCTCCCCGGTGCTCCAGAGGCAATAGACATCACCATCGGGGCCGCTGGTGAGGGCCAATGCCCGGTAATTGCCGGGGATTCCATTTACGGTAACCGTGTTCCACCCGCTGCCATCCCAGCGGTAGAGGTCTGTACCCATCAGAACGCCGATTCCCCAGGCCAGGCCGGTGGAATCCTGCGCCCAGGCATTGAGGCGCGTCGTGTCTACGCGCCAAGTCTCGGCATGGAGGCTGGGAGCAAGAAAAATGAGGCAGAGAAGCAGGCGCTGCATGGTGCGCATGGGAGGCCTCGGAATCTCGATTTCACATCACCAGGTATAGTGCGCTGTATAAGTGACAACCTGCTCCGCATCGGGAGCCACCTGGACGCGAAACTCCATGGTCTGGCTGTCGGTTTTGAGATAGGTGGTGGAGGGCTGGACTATCTCCCAGTTGGTGCCTCGATAGAGGTGCTCAACCACGCGGACCTCCACGGGTTCCTTCTTGTGGTTGCGAAGTTTGATTTCAAAGGACTCGTCCAGCATGCGGCGCCCCTGATCGATGCGGAAATCCGTGCGCCGGCGTTCACCCTTGATGTCGAAGGCGTCACCGGTAAAAACGCGAATGGTTTCGTCGCGGGGCGTATGCTTGATGTCGTTCTCACCGGTGAATTCCAGTTGGCCGTCTGAATCCTGCCGGTAGAATCGTAAGCGGCCCGCGGGCAGCGGCATGCCCAGATGGTTGGCTTCTGAGTTCACAAACTCGCGCATCACGGCAACGTCGGTATTGGACTCCGTCCCGTATTCGCTCGTTTGGCGAATGCTCTCCATGTTCCAACCCTGATACTGGTTTGGATTGATCTTCATGCCATCGTAGACGTAAAACCGCTCCGCCTTGATTCCGGCGGCGCGCACAAACTCCACCTGCTTGCTCTCCTGGTCGTGCAGCGTGGTGGGGCGATGCAATTCGTAGAGGTGATATTCCTCAAAAGACTTTTCTGATACTTGAGGAAAAGCCGATCCCATTCCTCCTGCTACTCCCATCGCCTCTGTCATCATGAAGCGACCGTTCATTGGAGGCTGTATTTTATTGACGCTTCCCGCCATCAGTTTGATCCGCGCGTTTTCGAAAGTCTTGCCACTCTGGTTGTTGACGGTAACCCAGCCCACCAGATCGATTTGGTCGCCCTTCTCAGGAGCGACAAGGTTGTAGTCCGCGCTCCAGTTGATAGCGCCGGTGACGTAGCTGAATTCCGCATTCATGGGGCCGGGCTTGTCGGTTTGCAATACCCAGTTCAAGGTGGGCTTCAGGATGGTGTCGCCGATCAGGGCGGGGAAAATTGGTACCCCCGGCATGCCGAATCGCAACTGGCCATCCACCTCAATGATCGGTTCCTGCATCTGGCCGCCGTAGCCCATCCGGGGGGAGAAGTATCCGCTGCGAATCACTTTGCCCTGCACCACGGACTTGGGGTCGTTCGGTGACTGGAGGAAGTCGAGGGTTTTGCCTTCGTAAAGCGAGAGAAGGAGCTGCTGGGAGACGGGGTCGGCGCGGTAATTCTGCTCAAGGACTTGCAGCGTGCGCGCGCCCGTGGGATCGCGCAGGATAACCGATTCGGGTTCAAGGTACGCCGTGGTGTCGGTAAACTGAATGCGATTCTCCCCCGGCTTCAGATCGAGGGGGATCTGCACTCGAACCACCGCGAAGTTTTGATTGTAAATGGTGATTTGGGGATCGGCTGCCCAGACGTTTAGTGCCAGTAACCCCATTGCGGCCACGATGCGAAGTACGCTTTTGGCGTTCATGTGTGCTCCTGGGGAGAATCGTTCCAATTGGTTGTGAATTGAGAAGCAGAATCTCTTGGTCACCGCTTGATGCCAAATTGAGTTACAATGACCCTCTCCCCCGTCCCGATGTATCGGGAGACCCTCTCCCCCGCTTATCCTTACCCACATCTTCGGCTGGACACGGGGGGTTCTTTTGCCACAACGGGGCGAAAGAGCTCAGCCCAGGCCAACAGCCCATAAGCGCTAACTTAAGGGGAAGAAGAGCCCGAAAGCCCGTGAAATGGGCGTGGTCTTGTAGCCCAGGGCGAGCCAGCCGTGGGCTCCACGCCGCCGGCGGCGCCGCGAGCCCCGGAGGGGCGGCATCGGGATGTTCGAACGGGCGCGTGGCCAGGAACTGGAATCCCGAACCTGATATCGCCCCTCCTGGGCTCAGCGTGCAATCACGCCTTCCGTTAATCCCATGGTTTGCGCCATGGGCTAAATGACGGCGCCCGCTTCGCGGGCTTTCGATCGCCCTTACGCGGCTCCCATCATCCGCTCGTCTTGCCTGCGTTCCCACGGCTTGCGCCGTGGGCCACAATACATCGCAGCTACGCAGCTTTGGACGATGTAATCAGCCGAAGTTAGCGCTTATGGGCCAGCGGCCTGGGTTTCAAGACACCAGTTCTGCGCCCTGCAAGGGCAAAATAACGGGTGCCGCCCCGGCCGCTGCCAGAATGGGCGGTTCTTGTCCCGCCCTTTCAGGGCTGAGAAGGCAATCCGGCGAACCTCTGACCCAGGCCACTGGCCTGGGCTGAGCTATTTCGCCCCGTTGGGGGCTCAGATCGGCGCCAGCACCCCCGTGTCCAGCAAAAGATGTGGGACACGCTCAGCTCCCCCCGGGGGCGAGGGGGGCCTTGCAACACACCGTCGTCAAGAATTACGCGGGACACCACACTAGCTGGACTGGGGCGGATTTTTGTAAGGCTTTTGGACATAACGATTGGCCTCGTCAAGTGCCCCCTGGGTGTTATCGTTGGTCTGTAAAGCGCGCTGATATTCATTAAGAGCGCGATCGCGCTGGCCGGTCACATCAAAAATTTTGCCGAGTTGCAGGTGCGACCAGACCTCAATCCACTTGGGGTCCAAATCGCCATCCAGGGCGCGCCGGAATTCCTCCATCGCCGCATTGTAATTGCGCAGCTTGAGATGGATCTCACCCAGACGGTAATGCGCAATCGAACTGTTGCTGTTGAGGTTCAGCACGTCCTGATACTGTTTAATGGCATCGAGAAAAGCCTGCTCCTGGACCAGTTGATCGGCTCGCGCCATCATCACCTGGTATTTCATCTTGTCATCGAATTTTAGAATGCGGCTGGCCGGGTCCACTAGAACGCGCAAGGGCTTGGTGCGGGTGTCGATGGTAAAGTCCGCCGTGGTTCCGACCATTTCGATTCGCTGGGTAACAGGCTTGGAGCCCTGGCAGATGACTCTAACTTCCACCGGCATACGGAAAATGTCCAAATCCTGCTGCATCTTTCCCACCACCTGATAGCCTTTGGGAAGCCTGTATACCGCCCAATTGCGCTTGAATTGAGGCACGCCCGTGGAGTTGACCCATTGGGCAAAGAAGAAAGTCAGTTCCTGCTTGGATTCGGTCTCCGCCAGGCGCTGAAACTGGTCGGTGGAGATGGACTTCCAGGCATACTGCTGCACCATAGCGCGCAGGGTTTTGCGAAATGCATCGTCGCCAATCAGCCAGCGAAGCANNACCATGGCGCCCTTGTCAAAAACAATCGATTGGTACTCGGGCGTGAACTCATGAAGCTGTCCGGCTTGCGCGATGGGCGCTACATCCTCATGCGTCAAAGCGCCAATGGCCGTATCGCGCATCAGGTCTTCAAAGGCCGCATCCCCCGCCGTCGACTGCACAAACAAGGCTTTTGAGTATTCGGCGAGGCCCTCATCAAGAAAAGCGTCGTCCGGAGAGGCGGGACTTACCAGGCTGCGCCACCATAAGTGCGAAATTTCATGCGCCAACAGGCGGTAATTGACCGGGTTGGTAAACCCCCGCGACGCGAGCGCGACCACACCCGGGGCCGTAAATCCCCCCACCGTATCATCGGCGATTTCAACGATGTCAAGGTGGCCGCTGGGGAGGGGTCCAAATACATCGCTATAAAAGGCCAGAATCTTGGCGGCAGTGTCACCGTAAGGATCAGCAAGGCCCTCGTGGCCCGGCTTGAGGTAGAGCGCAATGTCAGCTCCCACAGCGGTGGCGGGCTGCACCACATACTTGCCGGCAATCACCGTTCCTGGAAAGGAGGCGTGATTAAATTCATACGTATACGTCACCTTTCCCGGTTGGCGTTCCGGCGAGGCCGCCCGTCCGGAAGCGATAACAGTTTCGTCGGAGGGGACGGTGATGTTCATCGTGGCAGTAAAGCGATTTCCGTTGTTGGTGCTGATGGGGAACCAGTGGCCAGGATATAGAAGGTAAGACCCCTCTGGTCCAATGTAAGCCACCTTGAGGTCCTCCACCGGACTGCCATCGGCGGAATTGAGCATGCCCCCATAGGTTACGTTGATGGAAGCGTCTTTTCCCGCGGGAAGCGGATTGAGGAGCGACAGGTTCAGAGCCTGCCCCTCCTGCTTGAAAGAAACATCCTGGCCCGTCGTGTCCGTGACTTTTTCGACACGCAAATTGCTGTGGAGTTCAAACGCCAGTGTGGTGAGATCGGTGTTAGGGACGATGTCAACGCGCACTTTGGCGCTCAGGAGGTGCTGGGAGGGAAGGAGTTCGGCGGTGATGATGTAGTTTTTCACCTCAAAGCGGGGAGCAGAGTTTTGCGCCCAGCCCCATGCGGGAGCTATTCCCAGGAGCACGCCGAAAATTCCAGCATGAAGCATCCAGTGCTGGCGCCCACGAAAGGCGTGCGAAAACTGCTTCAGATTCACTGACCTGAATCGAATCATTCGTTGCTCCCCTTGCCGAATCGTGCTCTTGCGCCCTACGCGCCGGCGCGGCCTGCCGGGCACTGAGGTGTTCGCCACGCTTTTGTCCTTACTCCACCCCAAAATTAGCAAGGCGATTTGCCTGATCCCGCCGTGCCAAAGGATTCATCGACTTCCCATTCTCCTGAGTGCTTCAGGGTTAGGCAATGGATCGTCTTGTCTCGCAAACTGGGCAATGTAATCCTCAGATTGGATTATGGGGCTTGCTTCCGCGTTGCTTGCGTCCCAAATCTATTTCAGCGGGTTGCGGCGGTTCAGCCGGGCTTCCGGGTTAATAGTGAAGACTTTAGAACCTCCACCATGGCGTCCGCGGCGCGATCAATTGCCCCGTCCTGCCCCAGGCGCACCTTCAACGCTTGAAACCCCCGGATCATCTCTTCGCGCGCCTCCGGATGGTCCAGCAAATATTCTACCCGCGCGGCTACGTTGGCGGCAGTGAAATCTTGCTGCATCAGTTCGGGCACAAGTTCTTTCTTTGCCAGGATATTCACAATGCAGAAATGGGGGACCTTAACCAGGAGCTTTCCCACCAGCCATGTCAGCGCCGAGACGCGATACACAACCACCATGGGGCGTTCGCAGAGTGCCGCTTCCAGCGTGGCTGTTCCGCTCGTGACCACCGCGACGTCGGAGTAGGACAGCGCGTCGTAAGTTGCGTGCATTGCGGTGTGGATCCCGACCTGGCTGGTGGAAGATTGGGGAATAGCGCTGAACAGCCAGTTCTGCTGAATCGTCGGGGCCACGGGGATGACAAATTGTAGCTTTCGATTTAGGGCCAAGCGTTTGGCCGCGTCCAAAATTATGGGCAAATTGACCGAAACTTCCTTCTGCCGACTGCCGGGGAGGAGCGCAACCGTCATTACAGCGGGGTCTAGACGAGCTTGGCCAAAAAATTCCTCGCGAGTCAGTCGCGGCCGCACCTTACCCACCAGTGGATGTCCGACGTACTCCACCGGAACGCCCGCCTGCCTGTAAATCTCCTCCTCAAAATCGAAAATGACGATCATCTTTGCGATGCGCTGCTTCAATGTCTTGACTCGTCCTTTGCGCCATGCCCAGACTTGGGGGCTGATGAAGTAGACGACTGGGATACGCCTCTTCTTGAGCTGGCGTGCCAGCCGAAGGTTGAAATCCGGAAAATCGATGAGGATGGCAAGTTGGGGTTGGCGGCGGTCCACTTCATCAAGGAGCTTGTGGAAAGCACGATAGACTCGGGGGATTCCGGCCAGAACCTCCGTGATGCCGGCGATGGCAATTTCGTGGGAGTCAACCGTGGTCTTCACACTCGCCTGGCGCATGGCGTCGCCCCCGGCGCCAAAGATCTCCACGCCCGGCAACCGCGCCTGAAGCGCTTGAGCCAAGCCCGCTCCGTAGATATCACCGGACCGCTCTCCCGCCACGATCATGATGGAAGGCTGAGGCATATTTTCACGGAACATGGGACGAAATAGGGCTAAAGGATAAAGGGTAAAGTCTAAGGGGTAAAGCACCTGCCAGACCGCCATCTGCCCGGAGCACATTATCGATGCAGCAGCCGCTTTACCCTTCAACCTTTAGACTTTACCCTTATTCTTCCCTTGTTCCACTCTCCAAATGGTGGATCAGGTCCGTTCCGCCAAGGGCTCCGTCCCGGTCACTAACCGTGCCGCCGGAATATCCTGGTCCTTGTATTGGAGCTGGTAAAGTTTGAAATATATCCCGCGTTGATCCAGCAAATCTTGATGCGTTCCCACTTCGCGCACGCGTCCCTTGTGCATCACAACGATTTTGCTGGCATTCTGAATGGTGGAGAGCCGGTGGGCGATGACCAGCGAGGTTCGATTCTCAATCAGGCGCTTCATTCCCTCCCGCAGCAGGTGCTCGGTCTCGGGATCGACGCTGGACGTAGCCTCATCCAAAACCAGAATGCGGGGATTATGGGCCAGGGCGCGGGCGAACGACAGCAATTGCTTTTGACCCACCGAGAGCGTTGCCCCCCGCTCTTTGACGGGCTCGTCAAACCCTGCCGGCAGACCATCGATAAACTCCTGAAGGTTTACCTGCTGCGCCGCCGAGCGCACCTGCTCATCCGTAATGCTTTCGGTCCCCAAACGAATATTGCTGGCGATGGTTCCGGAAAACAGGAACGGATCTTGGAGCACGATGCCAAAATTCTTGCGCAAGTCTTCCAGGCGCAATTCGCGGATATCGATGCCGTCGAACGTTATGCTGCCTTCCTGAACTTCATAGAAGCGCAGCAGCAGGTTGGTGAGCGTGGTTTTTCCAGCGCCAGTGTGGCCCACGACGGCGACGGTTTCACCGGGTTCGAGGGTGAAGCTGATGTTATCCAAGACCTTGTGGTCGTCCTTGTAGGCGAACCCGACATGATTGAATATCACCTGTCCCTGCGGGTGCGTGAGAGGCTGGGGATGCGGCGGGTCCACGATCGTTACGGGCGTGTCCAAAAGCTTGAAGATTCGTTCCGAACTGGCCATGGCGGCCTGCAGCAGGTTGTACTTGTCGCTGAGGTCTTGAATGGGACGAAAGAATCTCTGGGAGTACTGGATGAAGGCAATGGCAGTGCCAACGGTGACGGCGCCGCGCAAGGCCATGCCGCCACCCGTATAGATGATGATGGCAACGGCGACGACTCCCAGCAGTTCCACGGCGGGAAAGAAGAGGCCGTAAGCCAGAATGGAATCTTTATACGCTTCCATATGAGCGCGATTGGCGACTTCGAATTCAGCGAAGCTGCGATCCTCGCGATTAAAGAGCTGCATCACCGCCATCCCGGTAAGGTGCTCCTGCAAATAGGCGTTGATACGCGCAATCGCCGTCCGAATCCGCCGGTAAGAATCGCGTACCGCCCGCCGGAAAGCGCCGGTAACCGCCCCGATCATGGGCAACACAGCAAAGGTCAATAATGCCAGCTTCCAGTTGATGTTAAGCATCACGATCATGATGCTGAGAAGGGTGAAGAAATCCCCGAAGATTGCCACCACTCCGGAAGCAAAAAGATCGTTCAGAACATCCACGTCGGTGGTTACGCGAGTCACCAGCCTGCCCACGGGATTGCGGTCGAAAAACGCCATCTCCAGGCGTTGCAGGTGGTGGAACAACTGCTTGCGCAAATCGTACATCACCTTCTGCCCAACTACCTGCATCATGAACGACTGGCCAAACTCCAGCAGGAAACTGGCTACAACGGCAGGCAGGAAAAGCGCGACGGCAATCTGAACGATGCCCACCATGGGATCGGGGCTCAGGAAATTGGCAAGGATGTTGGGGAGGGGCTGGCCGTGGGCAGGATCGAGATAACGATCCACTTCCACCTTCATCAGGTATGCCGGGACGGCTTGAAGAATTCCATAGAAGAGCGTGGTGATAAACGCGAACAACGTCATGCCCCAATACGGACGAAGGTACTGGAGCAACCGCCGCATTAGCCGCGAGTCGTATGCCTTGCCGATAATTTCGTCTTCTTGGTGACTGGCTGCCATAGTTCTCAGAAGGAGTCAGAAGCTAGAAGTTAGGAGTTAGAATTGCAGTCGTCCCGTTTTCGATTCTCTGCAAGAATCCAGGAGGCTTGTATTCGTCCACCGGCTCTGTCTACCGTTCATCCCACTCCCAATATCGGATCACAGACTCCTAACTTCTAGCTTCTAACTCCTCCTTCACGCTTCCTTTTCCAACGCCTCTTCAATCAATTGCTTGTTATAAAGCTCGGTATAGTGGCCGTTCATGGCCAGCAACTCTGCGTGCGTTCCGCGTTCCGCGATTTCACCGTCGTGCAGCACCACAATTTCGTCAGCATTCTGAATGGTTGAGACACGATGTGAAATCAGGATCGTTGTTCGCCCCGCCAGCACACCGGTGAGTTGCCTGAGGATGGTCTCCTCGGTGTAGGTATCGACGCTGGAAAGGGCATCGTCAAGAATCATGATACGGGGATTGCGAATGACCGCGCGGGAAATGGCAGTACGCTGCTTCTGCCCGCCGGAAAGGGTCAACCCCCGCTCGCCCACCATGGTGTCAAATTTATTGGGAAATCCGTTAATCTCCGGCAGAATATTGGAAATCTCCGCTGCGCGCTCCACGTCTGCATCGGATGCTTGCGGTACGCCCATCCGTATGTTTTCACGGATGGTCTCACTGAAAAGAAAAGTCTCCTGCGGCACAAACCCAATGTCTTTGCGCAGTGTCTGGAGAGGAATCTGGCGGATGGGCACTCCATCAATCAGCAGCGTTCCCGGCGGAGCTTCGTACAAGCGGGGGATCAGATTTACCAGGGTCGATTTCCCCGAACCCGTTGCTCCCACCACGGCAACGGTCTTGCCAGCCGGAATATGCAGGTTGATATTTTTCAGGATCGCGTGCCCGTTGTAACTAAAGCTTAGGTTGCGAAATTCAATATCGCCCATCAGCGCCGTGATGGGATCTTCCGGGACCTCACGGTCGTCGATATCGGGTTTGGCATCGAAGATGGACATTAGCCGTCCCTGTGACGCCAGGCCCCGCTGCACCAGGTTGGTAACATACCCCAAGGCAATGATGGGCCAGATGAGATTGAGGAGATACCAGTTGAAGGCGGTAAATGTTCCGACGGTAATCATTCCCCTCACCACATGCTGCCCACCCACCACCAGGACCATCATCACCGCCACGGCGTACATCAATCCCATTGCCGGCCACAGGAAACTGCTGATCCAGATCAATCGCCGGTTTTTCTTCACCATGTCGAGGTTCATCACGTCAAATGTGGCCATCTCCGCGTCTTCCTGGCGAAAGGCGCGAACCACCCGAACCCCGGAGATGTTTTCCCGCACTCGTTCCGTTAGCTCGGAATAAAGCGCCTGGATCTTCTCGAACCGTTCGTGAATTTTGTCGCCGAAGTATTTGACCGCCACGGAAACCAGCGGCAGGGGGGCCAGTGACATCAGCGTCAGCTTCCAATCCAGGTGAATCATCAGCGCAATTGAAACGACGCAAGTCACTACGGTGGAACCTGAATACATGATGCCCGGCCCAATCATGTTGCGGACGGCGCTCAGATCATTGGTGAGCTTTGACATGAGGTCGCCAGTGCGGTTTTCCGTGTAATACCGAGGCGAAAGGCGCAGCAGGTGGCGAAACAGGTCGTTGCGCAAGTCGTATTCGGCGTCGCGGGAAATGCCGATGAGAATCCAGCGCGCCCAGAATTGGAAGACGGATTTGATGAGAGACAAACCCACCAGCAGGCCGGCCACTATCGCTAGTTCGTGAAGCAGCACGCTGTGCGTCCGGAGACGGACATCATTCAGGTCGTCGATTCCGGCCTTGATGACCAGTCCAACCACTGCGCCGATGGACTGGCCGGCGATCAGGCAGGCGAACCCCACCACGAAGCGCTTATTGTATCGAGCAAGGTACGGCCGTATTGGACGGAAGCGGGCAAACATTTTGAAGCCTTATTCTGAATTACGCGGACCCTTGCCTGTTCCCAAGGGATGGAAGCTCTGAGTATTAGATTATAGCGGAGGGCGGAGGATACCGGAAAGAGCCCACTCTCTAGGGGTGCGCTACACAAAACTCATAAGCGTCTCTCGATGTATGGAGCGAAGCTTTGGAGTGCGCGCAGCTTGCTGCCGCTTTTCTTTCCGCAAGCGAGCTTGCGGTGTAAACCAGCGCTGGCAGGCCATGGCGGAGATGGCACGGTTGTCATAACGGCATGACTCCCAGCCCGTAAGCTGGCGGGAGTTAGTCTATAGCGGGCGTGTTGCTCTTGGACGAGGAAAAGGACGGCCATGGCGCAAGCGGCGTGTCACGGGCATCCTGCCCATAAGGGCCAAGATAAGCCGCTTGGGGTCCATGGGAGACATTCATTAATGGATAGGATCTCGATTCGTAGAAGACATCTTCCGAATAGCCGACCATCCGCCCGGAACATCATTTCGCTTCTCACAACCCCGTTTCTGATGATTCCTGAGGTCAGCGCACCTTCGGATAACCTTCGGACCATGCATTGCACACCAAGGGGGCCAAGGGTAAACTATCGAGCCGCTGTACTTGTTTATCTTAGGAGAACCCATGGAATCAGGAAAAGAAACAATCACGGAAGATTGGGTGATTCAGCGCGATGGCGAAAATCCCCCTTTCCTCAGCAGGGTGGTCCCGTGGTCTGCCGACAGACGCCACCGTGTGTCCCGCCGCCAGTTCATGGGCAGCGCTCTGCTCTCGACCGCCGGCGCCATGTTTAGCCATGCCCGCAAACCACCGCGCTGGCAGATGGGTTGCTACACGCGGCCATGGGCGCAATATGATTATCGGGCCGCGTTCGACGGTATCGCGGCCGCGGGCTTCAAGTATGTGGGCCTGATGACGACCAACAGCAAAAATCACCTGATCATCTCGTTGGTCACGACACCCGAGGAAGCCTCTGCCATCGGCGCAGAAGCGAAGCAGCGAGGGCTTAAGGTCATTTCGCTTTGGGCTGGCGAGTTCACCACCGACAACACCGACGAGCTCAAACGCATCATCGAGAATTCCGCTGCCTGCGGTTGTCCAAACCTGTTGCTCGGGGGGACGGACGAGCAACACGCCGATGCCTACTACAAAATCGTCGCCGAGTGTTGCGATTACGCCCAAGCCAAAGGCGTCGGCCTCAGCGTGAAACCGCATGGCGGCTCCAACTCCAGCGGCGCGCTGTGCCGCAAGATTGTTGACCGGATCGCACATAAGAACTTTCGCCTCTGGTACGACCCCGGAAACATTTTCTACTATTCCGAAGGTAAACTCGACCCCGTGGACGACGTCGCGGCTGTGGATGGCGTGGTGGCCGGCGTGAGCGTCAAGGATTTCCGTCCACCGAAAGAGGTCGAGATCACGCCCGGCACCGGCAAGGTAAACTTCGCGAAGGTGCTGTCCCGTTTGCAACAAGGCGGCTTCACTCACGGCCCGCTAGTCGTCGAATGCCTCGACGGGGGTGACCTGGCCCACGTCAACGCCGAGGCCGTGAAGGCCCGCCGGTTCCTGGAAGCCCTCACCAGCCAGAAAGCGTAAGAGAACAGTAGCCTCCGCTTACTGCGCTGATCTTTTTTCATCAGCCCATCAGCTGACAGGGACGGATAAAATCCCCCATCACTTCTGACCTGGCTGGCGTCCCAGTTGCGTTCGGGAAGAAATGGATCCTGCCTTGTCGCCAAGGGTTTAGTAACCGCCGTGAATCCCGCCGCGTCGGGCCCTTTGACGTGAAATGGCCTACCCATAGAAGTGTAACCCATGACTCCCCCCTTGGAGGAGCCGAACCCCGTATCCGGATAACTTCCGAGTGGCCGACAAACCGGGAGGCTTCACTTTCCATCAGTAGGGCGTTACACGGTCAAAGTGAGGCCATTGTCAGTCGATAACATACTTATTCGGAGTGTAATTAAACTCGCTTCGTGAGGATTCGGAATGGCGGGATCGCGCAGGCTTCCACAGCCACCCTGATTTGGTTCCCGCCGTGAACCTACTGATGCAATGAGAAT
>PLSX01000064.1:0-238 GCA_003165315.1 Acidobacteriota bacterium | reverse complement strand
TGGATTCTGATTTGATGAGGGCGGCCCGAATTCAGGTTTACCTCAAATGTTGTGGTGTTGGTGGTGCGTGAGATCACCTTTGCCAATGAATTTGACGGTTTGCCACTCGGGCTGGCGGCCCACACGGAACCGATGCGCGGGTGCGGTACGCGGCCGATGGGTGTGAGGATTTCGTAGGCGTCGTGCTGTGCAACATTTTGAGCCAGCGCCCGGTAGATTTTCTGAATTTTGAATGTGT
>PLSX01000110.1 GCA_003165315.1 Acidobacteriota bacterium | reverse complement strand
AGAAGTTTGTGCCCCGCGGCGGACCAAGCGGGGGCGATGGCGGGCGCGGGGGCGACATCATTCTATTGAGTGACCCCCACATGAACACGTTGCTGAAGTTTCGTTATAATCCCGAGTACCGGGCCGGGCGCGGGGGCCACGGCGAAGGCAAGAACTGTCACGGGAAGGACGGAGCTGACAATAGGGTCACACTCCCTGTGGGCACGGTTGTGTACGACTTAACTACCGGAGAAAAGTTGTGGGACTTTGACACGCCCGGAATGGAAGTTATTGTTGCCAAAGGCGGACGGGGCGGGCGAGGCAACGCACGCTTTGCCACCTCAATCCACCAGGCGCCTCGAAAAGCCGAATTGGGTACGCCGGGCATCGCACTGGATTTACGTCTGGAGCTTAAGCTGCTGGCTGATGTCGGATTGGTGGGGTTTCCCAACGTGGGGAAATCTACACTGATCTCCCGGCTGAGTGCAGCTCGCCCGCGGATTGCCGACTATCCGTTTACCACTCTGGCGCCCAGCCTCGGCGTTGTGGGACTGGGAGGAGACCGCTCTTTCGTCATGGCGGATATTCCGGGTCTCATTGCCGGTGCACACGAAGGCAAGGGCCTGGGGATACGCTTCCTGCGGCATGTCGAGCGGACGCGCTTACTTCTCCATATGGTCGATGTGGCAGAGCAGTCCGGTCGCGACCCACTGGAGGATTACAACGTCATTCTAAATGAGCTTCACAGTTTCAGCCCCATTGTTGCTGCCAAGCCCACCCTGCTGGTGGCTTCCCGGATCGACGCCGTGGGTGATGGGGATCGCCTGATCCGCTTGCGTGAATTCTGTGCGGAACGCAGACTTCCCCTGCACGAGATTTCCTCCGTGACGGGTGATGGCTTGGAGGAATTGAAGGAAGCCATTTGGACGAAGTTGGAGCAGATTCCTAAGTCGGGAGATCGGGAGATCGGAAAACAGGACGATCTCGTCGCTGGCCAACAGACCGGTTGATTGAATTGCTGGCAGAGAAATTCAAGGGATTGACTGAATTGCGCATAGAGATATCTGCTGTTTTCGATCGTTTAAGAGCTTAATCGCTTTATCATCCGGATGAATCGATGAGCCGATGGATCGATATGTTGATATCCCCTCTCTCATGAACATCGCAATCTTTGGTGGAACTTTTGACCCCATCCACGCCGGACACATGGCGGCGGCGCAGGCAGCGCAGCGGCGATTTCGCCTGGATCGAGTTCTTTTCATTCCCACCGGCAATCCTCCCCATAAAATACACGATCACCTGACGGACTTTGCTCAGCGCTTTGCCATGGTGGCTGTGGCCTGCACCGGCGAAGCGCGGTTCATTCCCTCCACGATTGAGTCCCCCACGCTGGAGGGGTCACCACGCTATTCCATTGATACCGTGCGTGCGGTGCGGAGAAGACTGCGGCAGCATGACCGATTGTTTTTTCTGGTGGGCGCCGACGCGTTTCTCGACCTTCCCCACTGGAAGGATTTCCGCCGTTTGCTTGATTCCGTGGAGTTCATTGTTGTGTCCCGCCCTGGATTTGATGTGGACGCACTTCGCCAGGTTCCCCCGCCCGACCTGCTGCCCGCCCGCCGCCTCGCTCAAAAGGATGGGACCATTCGATTGCGTCACGGCGCCATTCATCTCTTGCACAATGTCGATGCCCCGGTTGCTTCGCGTGACATCCGCCGGGCGGTACGGGTTCATAAGCCCATCACTGGCCTTGTTCCTGAGCATGTGGAAGAATACATATTGAAGGAAGGGTTGTATATTCCCAGCACGGGTAAAAAACGATTACACCGATGACAAAACAACTTCAGGAAGCGATTCAGGCCGCCCAGGATCGCAAAGCTCTGGACATGCGTGTTCTGGATCTCGAAGGAAGCTGCACCTTTACAAGCCACTTCCTAATTTGCACTGGAACCTCCTCCCGCCACACCCAGGCGATTTGCGATGGCATCGTGGAGGGGTTAAAGAAATCCGGGTTCCCACCCACGCACGTGGAGGGATATAACCAGGGGGAATGGATTCTGGTGGATTATCTCAATTTCATCGTCCACATTTTTGTTGAGCGCGCCAGGGAGTTTTATGACCTTGAACGCCTCTGGAAGAGTGCGGCCAGAATAGATGTCGGGAGCTCCGATGACCACGTGACCGGGTGAATCGGCAACTATTTAGGAAAATTAAAACTCGAAAAGTGAGGTTCAGGTTTTCCGAATTTCGATTTTCAAGTTTCGACTTTTGAGTTCCTATTTTCGCCCTTAAGATGTTCGTCCGATCTTTGCCATGCGCATACGAGTTCTCTGGGAAGGCAAGACCAAGGATCCGCACCTGCGGGCGGTTCAGCAAGACTTCGCAGCCCGTATTGAGCATTTCACCCCCTTCAGCCTGGAGGAACTCCCGGCTCTGCGGGGGGCAAGCCATGCCCGCAAGGAGGGATTGACCTCTGCGGAGCGGGCCCTCCTGGAAAAATTGCGCGGATCAATCAAGATTCTGTTGGACGAACGGGGTAAAGAACGAAGCTCACAAGAGTTTTCCGAATGGCTGGGCAAGGAAGCGCTGCGGGGCTCGCGGGAACTGGCATTCTTAATCGGTGGACCCGAAGGCTTCTCCGCCGCTTTTCGCAGGGAAGCTGACGTCCTGCTGGGACTTTCCCGCATGACTTTGACGCGAGACCTGGCGCGCACGGTTTTGCTCGAGCAGATTTATCGTGCCTTTACGATTCTACGCGGATACCCATACCCACGGTAATCGGGCGGCGGGGCAATGGGTGATCCGCTGTTCGCTTGTTCCACCGATCTCCCGATCATGGGATCGCCCGTTTACTTGATAGGAGCTCCACTTGCCAGAAGAACGAAAAGGGTTGATTATCATCCACACGGGCCCCGGCAAGGGGAAGACCACTGCCGCGCTGGGAACGGCATTTCGCGCTGTTGGTCAAGGCCTGAAGGTCTTAATGGTACAATTTATCAAGGGATCGTGGCATTATGGCGAATTGGACGCCGCCAGAATGCTGGGCGATGAACATTTGAAAATCCTGCCGATGGGCCGTGGCTTTGTGAAAGTCGGCGCGGAGAAACCTGACCCGGAAGACGTGCGAATGGTGGAGGAGGCATGGCTATTTGCGCGGGGGGAAATCCTGAGCGGCCGGTATAATCTGGTGATCCTCGACGAAATCAATTATGCCATCAGCTATAAAATGTTGTCGCCGGAGCCGGTGGCGGAAGCGTTGAAGAACAAACCGGAGATGGTGCATGTGATTTTGACCGGTCGTAATGCGCACCCATTACTGACGGAAATGGCTGACCTAGTGACGGAAATGCGCGAGGTGAAACATCCCTATCAAAAGGGAATCCTCGCTCAAAAAGGGATAGAATATTAAAGATCTCCCGATGAATAGGTTTCTATGACTTGGTTCCGCAAAGAAAAACAGCCGCTGGAGACACCCAAGGAGAAGCGCGTTCAAACTGAGGGGCTTTGGGTAAAGTGCGATAAGTGCAAGCAGATCCTTTGGAAGAAGGATCTTGAGGGCAACCTGCAATGCTGCCCCAAATGTGGCCATCACTTCAAACTGGGGTCACATGCGCGGCTGGGGATGCTGTTTGACGATGGCCTCTACACCGAGCATGACGCGCGCCTTGCCTCCACTGACCCGCTGAAGTTTAAAGACACCAAACCTTACCGCGATCGCCTGAAGCAAGCCGAGAAGGTCACCGGCATGAAGGATGCCGCATTGACCGGCGAGGGACTGATTGAGGGCAAACCCGCCATCATTTGCGCCATGGAGTTTCAATTTGTGGGCGGCAGCATGGGAGCCGTGGTGGGCGAGAAGGTGACACGCGCCATCGACCGCTGCATCGAAAAGAAATTACCGCTGGTTGTTATTTCCTGCTCGGGCGGCGCCCGCATGATGGAAGGCGCCATCAGCCTGATGCAGATGAGCAAAATTTGCTCGGCACTGGCACGCCTGGACGAGGTCCGCAAACCCTACATATCTTTGCTCACCGATCCCACCACCGGCGGCGTNNGCCCGCGCGTCATCGAGCAGACTATTCGCCAGAAGCTTCCCGAAGGTTTCCAACGCGCGGAATTCCTGCTGGAACACGGGATGATTGACGCCATTGTTCCGCGCAAAGAATTAAAGAGCTACATCGCCCGCGCCTTCCNNTCCAAAATCTAAAATCTAAAATTAGATGACTTACGACGAATGCCTGAAATATCTTGCAGACCTGGGTCAGGAGTTGTTGGGCCTGAAATTTGGCCTCGATACCATCACCCAGATCCTGGAGGAATTGGGCCGCCCGCACGAACGTTACGACACCGCCATTGTGGCGGGAACGAATGGCAAAGGCTCCACCTGCACCATACTCGCCAGCATCCTTCAGCACGCGGGCTACCGCACTGGACTTTTCACTTCACCCCATTTGGTACGCGTTAACGAGCGGATGCGCTTGAACGGGCAGGAGATTTCTGACGAAGAATTTGCCACCGCATTCTCAGAAGTTGCCGCAGCTGTTGATCTTCTTGTCAGTCGGAAGAAACTTGAGGGCCGCCCCAGTTTTTTTGAATTCCTTACTGCTACAGCCTTCCAGCATTTTGCCCATGCTGAAGCCCAATTCGTAGTGCTGGAAGTGGGCATGGGCGGCNNAAGCCGGCATCATCAAACCGCATCGGGCCGTGATTTCCGGTGTGGAAAATGCTGAAGCTTCGGCCGCCATTCGCCGCCGGGCGGAGGAATGCGGGGCGGAGTTGCTGGAGCTAAAAAAGGTGGCCCAGATCAACAACCTTCATTCCAAGCAAGGCCGCTATTCGTTCGATCTGGACCTCGGACAGGAGCACTTCGCCCGGCTGGTTTGTCCCCTTCTCGGCAAATTTCAGGTGAACAACACCGTTGCGGCGGTAGCCGGAGCCTTGCGGCTGCGAGATGAAGGATTCCATATTTCCCGCCGAAGCATTCTACAAGGTCTCGGCACCGCCCAATGGCCGGGCCGGCTGGAGCCCCTGTTTTTTCACCCTTTGGTGTTACTCGACGGAGGGCACAATCCCGGCGCGGCGCGCGAACTTGCCACTTTTATTCGGCTGGAGCTTCCTGGGCGCGTGGTACGTCTCGTGTATGCTTCCATGCGCGATAAAGCCATCAAAGAAATCAGCGGCAGCCTTTTCCCCTTGGCAGAAGAGATTTATTTGACACACCCGGAGCACCCGCGCGCCGCCACCCCGGATGAAATTCTAGCCGCGATTGAATCCCGGCCTTCCGGGCTGCATATTGAACTCGATCCGGTTCAGGCTTTGGAAAAAGCCTGCGCCGCCAGTTCACCTGACGATGTGGTGCTGGTGGTCGGATCACTTTTCCTGGTGGGCGCCATCAAAAAGGCCCACCGCGAGGGTAAACTGCACCTGTAGGAGTTTTCAGCTATCAGCTTTCAGTGGTCAGCTTTCAGCCGTCAGTTTGATGCTTTTTTACTGCTATGGCTACTCCCGCACCCATTGTCCGACCCGAGGCACGCCTGGAAAGCCGCTTCCGCTATCTTTTGAGCTATGCCCGTTCCCTGCTGTTCACCAACCTTCTGATCTATTTCTACACCGCGGTTTGCGGAACTGTTTCCTTGTTCGGTTCTCTCTTTGATTCCAAGGGAAGTTGGCAGCACGCTTGTGCCCGTACATGGTCGTGGTTGATTCTCAAAACCAGCGGAATCCGCGTGCGGGTGGAAGGCCTGGAGCACGTCCGTCCTGACGAGGCCACGATCTATTGCGTGAATCACCAGAGCGCCATGGATATTCCCGTCCTTTTCGAAAGCCTGCCCGCTCAGTTTCGTTTCGTCGCCAAGCGTTCGCTCTTCAATATGCCCTTCATGGGCTGGCACCTGACACGCTCAGGACATATTCCCGTTGATCGCGACCGTCCGCGCGAAGCCATGAAAAGCATGAAACAGGTGGCGAAGGAGATCCGCGAAGGAAAGTCCGTCCTCTTTTTTCCTGAAGGCCATCGCAGCCGCAACGGCCGGTTGTTACCCTTCAAGACGGGAAGCTTTTATATTGCCATTCTCGCTGGAGTTCCGATTGTTCCCATTACCATCAACGGAACCCCCAATGTCCTCAAACCCGATACCTACCACGTGCGCGCGGGACAAACGGAAATGATCGTGCACCCGGCCATCTCCACCCAGGGACTGAATCTGAAGGACGCTGAGAAGCTTTCTGAACAGGTAAGAATGGTTATTGCGTCGAGGTTTGTGCCTGCCGTTTAATCGGAATTGCCCCGGGCATTCTTGCGTCATGGGACAATCTGGCCTATTTCTTGATTATTTGTCTGGACATTTTCAAACCCCAATGACAGTATATAAAGAGATAATAATTAAAGTTGACATTTTCAATTCAGCGTGTTAGACTGGGATAGGAGGTCGTTAGTCGAAGGCTTGGGGTGAAGAGGCAGGTAGCTCGATATGAAGGGGGGCGATTTCGGACTGGCACAGGATATGTTTCACCCTTACAGAAGGGGCTCAAAGTCTCGAAATTGCCGTGAAAGGCCACGATATGCTAGATAATACAATAGTTATCGCTGGAACCCCAAAAACCACAAAATCGTATTTCCTTGAAAATAATGAAGTTATTTTTTTAACTGGGATTGAGGGCTGAAAAAAGGGATTAAAAAATAAAGGGATATCCCACGATGTTGATGAAAACAAAGGAAAATCGGAGTGACAATTTGACATATCCCACGATGTTGATGGAAATAAACGACTTAATTTTAAGAGGCCACGATATGCATGAAAATAAAGATACTTACCTGAAATCATAATATCCCGTAAAACCAGGGTTCCTCCCGAACGTCCGTCGCCCGATCTGCTGGTACCTATGAAAGTCAATCTCGAAAATCAGGTCGCTATCATTACCGGAGGTTCCCGGGGAATCGGCGCCGCCACGGTGAAACTCTTTGCCGATTCAGGCGCTCGCGTGGTCTTCAGCTATTTGCGGGCGGCGCGGGAAGCCCAGGCGCTGGTTAAGGCTGGTGGCGGAATCGACCGGGTTGTTGCCGTGCGCGCAGATGTAGCAAAAATGACCGACGCCAAACGGTTGGTGGAGACGGCCCTACGCCAATTTGGCCGGCTAGACATCCTGGTAGCAAACGCGGGCATCTGGAACTATGCCCCTCTGCCCATCGAAAAGATGAGGGAGAGGGACTGGGACGAAATGATGGCGGTCAACCTGAAGGGTGTCTTTTCGGTCATCCGCCACGCCGTCCCACAAATGATTCGGCAACAGGATGGACGTATCATCGTGGTATCGTCCACCGCAGGCCAGCGCGGAGAGGCGCTCCACACCCATTATGGGGCAAGCAAGGGGGGCGTTATTAGCTTGGTAAAAGGCCTCGCCACAGAGCTTGCCCCGCATCATATTATCGTGAACTGCGTGGCGCCCGGATGGATCGAGACAGACATGGCGCGACCGGTTATAAAGAACCCGCGCATGCGCCGCGAAGCCATTTCCGTCATTCCACTCCGTCGGTTCGGTCGGCCGGAAGAAGTCGCCATGCCCATTCTTTTTCTCGCCTCTCCGCTCGCCTCGTACATCACCGGAGAGGTGGTGAATATCAATGGAGGGAACGTTCTCTGTGGATAAGGTGCATCACACTCGTGTTTTCTGCGTATTGGGGATATTTGCCCTGGTGATCGGGGTGAACCCCGTAAAGCTTCCGGCCCAGCAGCCCGCTGCCCCCAACCTGTCGCAGCACGCCCCTCAACCAACCCAGCACATTGATCCCCTTGCGCGCCAAATGCTGAACCGCGCTATTCAGGGCTTGGGTGGCCAAACTTTCCTAAACGCCAAATCCCTTACAACGAAGGGGCGCGTCTTCTTTTTCCAGGAAGGGAATACCGCCGGCATGCAACCCTTCGTAAGCCATGTGCTTTATCCTGATAAGCGGCACTTTTCCTATGGAAAGACCAAGCCCGTCATCCTGATCAACAATGGGATGAAGGGTTGGGAACTTGATCGCTATGGGTTGATTGACCAGCCTGAGCAGCAACTGAAGGGGTGGATTCTCGGCAATCGCTACAGCTTGGAAAATCTCTTGCGTCTTCGTATTAACGAGCCAGGGATACTGATCCAAATGGGAAAAGTCGACTTTGTAGATAACGTGCCCACCCAGGGTATCGAAATAATCGAGCCGGGTGGAACCTCAGTGCGGGTTGATCTGCACCGGCAGACCAACGTGCCTTCCCGCATCACCTATCGTGTCAGAAATGTGAAAGAAGACGCTTGGGACGAGTATTCCGATGCCTACGCGGACTATAGGGTAGTGGATGGAATCGAAACTCCCATGCATATTACGCGTTACTTGAACGGGGATCGAATAGGCGAGACCTTCCGCGGCTCCGCCATATACAACGAAGATTATCCACCCAATGAATTTACCGCTGAGTGAAGAAACGATGGAACGGGAAGCGGGGACAAGGGAACAAGGGACAAGAGGCAAGTGAAATCCAGATTATTGACGCTAAATTTAGGGGTTCTCGGCATAACTTCCGCCCCACCGACCCTCATGATTTGTATCCACAACCCGCTTGTCGCCAGTCCCTTTTCCCTTGCCCCTTGCCCCATGTCACGTGCCCCCATCTGCTATAATGTTCAATTGGAGCAAGCTTGAGCAAAACACCTAGAATTCGAAGTACAACGATATTGAGCGTGCGACGGAATGGCCACCTCGCAATGGGCGGCGATGGCCAGGTCACCATGGGCGAAAGCGTGATGAAGTCCAAGGCCCGCAAGATCCGCCGGCTCTTCAATGACAAGGTCATCGCGGGCTTTGCAGGCAGCACCGCCGATGCACTCTCCCTTTTTTCCCGGTTTGAGCAGAAGCTGGAGGAATATCACGGGAACCTGAGCCGTTCCGTGGTGGAACTCGCCAAGGATTGGCGCACCGACCGTGCCCTGCGGCACCTGGAAGCGCTGCTGCTGGTCGCCGACGCGAAGAATACCTATCTTTTAAGCGGAAACGGCGACGTGATCGAGCCCGACGACGGGATTGTAGCCATCGGATCCGGTGGCCCCTTCGCGCTGGCCGCCGCGCGTGCACTCGTCAAGCACACGGAAATGCCTGCCAGGGAAATCGTCCAGGAAGCCATGTTGATAGCCGGGCAGATTTGCATTTTCACCAACGACCAGGTGGTTATCGAAGAGATTGAGGAAAGGGCACAAGCTAAAGAGTAAAGGTTAAAGGGTGAAGGGCAAAGGGGAAGAAACCGGGTAACCGCTCCCCCTCCATTCTCCAATCGAAAGTCTCACCGTTTATCCTTTATCCTTTAAACTTTACCATTTAGAGTATGGTCTTTTACTTACCCGAAAATATCGAGAATGCCCCGTCGCTCGACGATTTGACTCCACGGCAGATTGTGGCCGAGCTCGACAAGTATGTGGTAGGACAAGCCAATGCCAAGCGCTCCGTGGCAGTGGCACTCCGCAATCGCATGCGCCGGCAAAAGCTGACGCCCGAACTTGCTGACGACATCCTTCCCAAGAACATCATCATGATNNTGGAAGCCTCGAAGTTTACCGAAGTTGGCTACGTGGGGCGCGACGTGGAATCGATGATTCGCGACCTGGTGGAAGTCTCCATTGACATGGTGCGCGAAGAGAAAGTGGATGAGGTCGCGGAAAAAGCCGAACAGAATGCCGAGGAGCGGCTGCTCGATTTGCTTCTGCCCCCTCCCCCTGCCATCCGGAAAACCGAGAAGCCTGCGGAGGAAGCCAACGATGGGCGCGCGGCCTCGCACGAACAGTTTCAGCGCACTCGGGAAAAACTCCGCGCTCAGTTGCGCGAAGGCAAGCTGGATGAACGTGAAGTCGAAGTGGAAATGCGCGACCGAAGCATGCCTTCGTTTGAAGTCATCTCTTCCCAGGGCGTGGAAGAGATGGACATCAACATCAAGGACATCCTTCCGGGCCTATTTGGTCAGCGGACCAAGAAGCGCCGCATGCATGTTGCCGAGGCCATGGAATACTTAATCCAGGAAGAGGAAAACCGCCTGATTGACATGGACCAGGTGACGCGCACGGCAGTGGAGCGCGCCGAACAATCCGGCATCATCTTTCTGGATGAAATTGATAAGATCGCCGGCCGCGAGCGTGGCGGGGGCGGGCCGGACGTAAGCCGCGAGGGCGTACAGCGCGATATCCTGCCCATCGTTGAAGGAACCACTGTCAATACTCGCTACGGTATGGTCCGCACCGACCATATCCTGTTTGTTGCCGCCGGCGCTTTCCATGTCTCCAAGCCCTCTGACCTGATTCCCGAACTGCAGGGCCGCTTCCCCATCCGGGTGGAGTTGCATTCACTCACCACCGAGGACTTCATCCGCATCCTGAAGGAGCCCAAAAGCGCGCTGGTGAAGCAATATATTGCTCTCCTGGAGACTGAAGGCATCAAGCTGACTTTCACTGATGAGGCCTTGCAGGAAATCGCCAAGTTTGCCGCGGCCGTAAACGAAGCCACGGAGAACATCGGCGCCCGGCGGCTTCACACCATCATGGAAAAATTATTGGATGAGATCTCTTTCGAGGGACCGGACCTGAAGAAGAAAATAGTGCGGATCGATGCGCTCTACGTGCAGAAGCAATTGACGGATATCGTAAAAAATCAGGACCTTAGCCGATACATCCTGTGAAACATTATCTTTGTCAGCGGCGCACGGCCGCTCCCAACTTCTTCTTTCCTCGAACCAGTCTGTCAAAACGGATTCTCCAGGCATTGGTACTGGCCTCTGCCGCCGGATGGTTGTACGGATGCGGAGTTCAGGGAACGCCCCATCCTCCCCGCCTGGAGGTGCCCGCAAAAGTCACCAACCTCACCGCAAGCCAGACTGGCCAGAGCGTGGAAATCGACTTTACTCTTCCCGTGATGACAACCGACGGGCAGCGCTTGACGAAACCACTGGAGGTGGAGATTCTTCGCGCCGCCGTTCCCCAGGCGAAAGGTCTCGCCAAGCTTCCTGAACCCGAAGTCTGGATGCACCTTATCCACGATGAGTGGATGCCGTATGCGCAGGGCAATAGCGTTTCCTACTCCGCGCATCTGACCGAGCGGGAATTTCACGATTGGCGCGGGCAGACGATAGTGGTGGGTGTTCGCACGCTGACACGGGGATTCCGCCACCGGCCGCTCGTTAGTGATGCTTCCAACCTCGTCGAAGTGCCCATCTACGACGTTTCAGAACCCGTGGAAAACTTCAAACTGGTGACCACGGAAAAGGCCGTTCAACTTCAGTTTTCCGCGCCTGCCACGACGCTAAGTGGCGCGCCCATCCACGACCTCACAGGTTTCCGCATTTACCGCAGTTTGACGGGCAAGGCTGGCAGCTTTGAATTACTCGCCGATGTGCCTATGCCCGCATATAGCGACGCACATTTTGATTTCGGCCAAACCTATTACTACCAGGTGCGCGCAACTTTTGGTCTGCCCGGCCACCTGGCCATGAGCGACCCCTCACCGGTGGTGAAAGTCACACCTCGAGATATATTCCCACCCGCGCCGCCACAGGGTTTGTCGACCATTTATTCGGCCGGAGCGGTGGAATTGGTCTGGACAGCCAACACGGAGGCCGATCTGGCCGGCTACAATGTCTATCGCGTCGAAGATCAAGCCTCCGAACGTGTCAATAAGGAATTGGTGCGGACACCCATTTTCCGTGATGCTAGCGCCGCACCGGGAAAGACTCTCACCTACTACGTGACGGCGGTTGACTTTTCCGGAAACGAGAGCAAATCTTCAAAGCAAGAGGCCGTGGAAACCAAGTAAAAGCTTTAAAGGTAAAGGCTGAAGTCTGAGCGAAATGGGCCGCTAAATTTCACGGTGTAGTGCTATAGATTTACTTTATAACTCATGATAATATTATCTTAAATAGAATATCCATGACGTTTTCAAAGGATCTGGGAATCGCCGTTGTGGGATCAGCCGTGGCCGCTCTCGCGGGCGCGTGGGCGTGGAAAGCTGTGCGCCAATGGCGGCGCAAAGGCCCCGATGAGATTGAGCGATTGCGACGCATGAACGTGAACGCCTGTGGCCGCATTATCCAGGGAAGAATCGTGGAAGTTGCCGAGCCCCAGCCCAACGGTCCCGCCGGACCCGTTCTTCTCTATGACTACGAGGTGGCCGGAGTCACTTACGAGGCAGCGCAGGACCTGAGCGCACTGCCAGAAATCGCCGCCGCCGCCCCCTACCTTCCCGGCCAAACCACAAACATAAAGTACGACCCGAAACAACCCACGAATTCCATCCTCGCCTGTGAAGCATGGTGTGGGATTCCGGACCTGGAACCTAACCGAAACCTCTTCCTCGAGCGCCAGAAAGAGTCCGTCGAACCGTCCGCAAATGAAACTTCATAAATGGGACCTGAGGGGGGCAATACTTTCCCACTTGGGGCAATAAAATAGGCCTTCATTGCCTACCCCGCGCGCCATCCTTTTGCCAGCCCCACCCAATGAACCGGAAACATCCTTCAACTCTGCAAGTTACCTGCACGCATCGCAATGGTCGGAACGGAACGCCGCTTGCATTCGGAATGGGCGTAAGCAGGCTTCGGCAATTCCGGGAACTGAGTGGCTGGCGAGCAATGATGTCCCGGATCTTTCCCGCTCGCCCTATCGGCACCGGGGGCCAAAGCAATTTTCCATTTTGGGTTAACGATTTTCGGTTGGTTGGAGAGCGGCCGCGCACCATCGGAAATCCAGAATCTGAACCTGGGATCAATTCGAGGTGGACTATGTCCGTATCTGGCGTTTCATCAAGCAGCTCACTAAGTCAAACCGTGCAAACCTGGCAGGCAAAAGCTCAGAAAATTCAAAGTGAGTTTCAACAACTTGGGCAGGACCTTCAGGCGGGAAATCTCAGCCAGGCTCAATCGGATTTCAGCACGTTGAATCAGAACATTTCAACCCCCGTGCAGACCAACAGTTCAATATCCCAAGCATTTGGGGCGCTGGGAACCGCGTTGCAATCCGGGAACCTGGCGGCCGCGCAGAAGGCCTACTCCACACTTCAACAGGATGTACAACAAACCGGCCTGAGCCATCACCACCACCGTGCCGGGGGTAGCGCGGAGACTAACAATTCATCATCGGGCAATGTGCTGTCGCAATTGTTGGTGAGTTTGGGATCGAGCCTTCAGGCGGGAAGGGCGTCCGCCGCGCAGACAGCCTATTCAACGCTCGCACAGGAATTTCAGCAAATGGGGTTGGGATCCGGGGCCACAGCAACCTCGCTCGCAGGAGCATTAAGCTTCCTGGGTTGATCAATTCCAGCCGGCGAATATTATGCCGGGAAAATTTTATTCAGAGCCGCATGCTGCGCCGGGCTTGCGGCTCCAAACACCATTCCCTTTCGGTTACCAGGGTCTACCCCTTCCTGCGCGGCAGCGATATTTCATTCCCTGTCCAGTCATTCGGTGTTTTGCCGCGCCTTGCAAGTCTCAGCACCCCACTCTTGCCTGCCACAACATTTCTCCGCTATAGTGCCACTTGGGCTCAGGATGACTCGCGAACAAAAGATCGAAGAGCTTCGCCGGCGCCAGGCCGAAGCGGAAGTGGGCGGTGGCGAAGAACGGCGCGCCCAACAGCACGCGGACGGTAAACTCTCGGCGCGCGAGCGGATCCTCCTGCTTTTTGACGAGGGCACATTTGAGGAAATTGACAAACTTGTCGAGCACAACTGTCAGGACTTTGGCATGGCCGAGCAGCGCATCCCAGGCGATGGCGTGGTATCGGGCTGCGGGCGAATCACCGGCCGCCTGACCTATGCTTTTGCTCAGGACTTCACCGTATTCGGAGGCTCACTGAGCGGAGCCAACGCCGCCAAAATTTGCAAGGTGATGGACCTTGCCATGAAGGTAGGCGCACCTGTCGTTGGCCTAAATGACTCCGGAGGCGCGCGCATTCAGGAAGGTGTGGCGTCGCTGGCCGGGTACGCCGATATCTTCCTCCGCAACACGCTAGCTTCCGGCGTGATCCCACAAATTTCCGCCATTATGGGCCCATGCGCGGGAGGAGCGGTCTACTCCCCGGCCATCACGGACTTCACCTTGATGGTCAAAGACTCCAGCTACATGTTTGTGACCGGGCCGGACGTCATCAAAACCGTAATGCATGAGGATGTGAGCAAGGAGGATTTGGGCGGTTCCATGACCCACAACGCCACCAGCGGCGTGGCTCACTTCATTGCTCGTGACGATGCTGACTGTCTAGCGCTGATCCGCGAATTGCTCAGCTTCATGCCCCAAAACAATCATGAGGACCCGCCCCGCGTTGAAACTCGGGACCCCATCGACCGGCGGGACGAAGCCCTGGACACGCTCATTCCGATTGAGCCCGACAAGCCTTATGACATCAAGGAAATCTTTACGCGAGTCGTGGACGACGGCCACTTTTTGGAGGTCCACGAGCACTTTGCCAAGAACCTGGTGGTGGGATTGGCGCGGCTGGGCGGGCAGAGCGTGGGCATTGTGGCCAACCAACCAGCGTTCCTTGCCGGATGTCTTGATATCAACGCGTCGGTGAAGGGGGCGCGCTTTGTGCGTTTCTGCGACGCCTTCAATATTCCACTGATTACTTTCGAAGATGTACCCGGATTCCTCCCCGGTACCCAGCAGGAGTACGGCGGCATCATCCGCCATGGCGCCAAGCTCCTATTTGCCTTTGCGGAAGCCACTGTGCCCAAAATCACCCTCATCACCCGCAAAGCTTACGGCGGCGCGTATTGCGTGATGGCTTCCAAGCACCTTCGCACCGACGTAAACCTGGCGTATCCCACTGCGGAAATCGCCGTGATGGGTCCGGAAGGGGCGGTGAACATCGTCTATCGCCGTGAATTGCAAAAGGCCGAGGATCCCGACGCCATGCGTAGAGAGAAGGCAGAAGAATTTCGCCAGCGCTTTGCCAACCCCTATATCGCCGCTGAGCGTGGCTGGGTTGACGCCGTCATCGAACCCCGCGACACCCGCTCCAGACTGATCGCCGCCCTCCGCATGCTCGAAACCAAACGCGACACCCTGCCCCCCAAGAAGCACGGCAACATCCCGCTTTAGATAAAGGCCTCAGCTAAACAACGCATTCCTTAATCGGATCCCAAGTGACCTTCATTCCCTTCTTAAGCGCCGCATTACCAATCCATGATGTCCGGGCTGCTTCGTATCCGGCTTGCAGACTGGCATTGGGAGTCTTGCGGGTGCGCAGGCAATCGAGATAATTCCGCACGTTATCGATAGTCCCATCGTACTCTGACCGGACGTAGATTTCCGGCTCAGGATCGTAAGTCCCCGGAACCCGCTTGCCTTGCTCGGGGTAGATCGCCAAGCGTTCACGGTCAACCTTCAGTGTGGCCTCACTCCCGTAAAAGGTGATACCACCATCACCCACCCGGCTGTTGATAGTGTGGGTGAAGGTCACCATAAAATTCCCCGGGTACTCAAAAGTGGCCGTAAGCGCGTCCGGCGCCTCCCACGGCATGTGATAACGATTCCCCGTCACGGTGGCAGTCTTGGGAGCGGACTCGCCCATGTACCACTGGATGACGTCCGCCAAGTGCGTAAACAGATCCGTCATGGAACCGCCACCGAAATCCCAGAACCACCGCCAGAAGTAGAACTTCTCCACAGTGAAGGGCTGATCCGGTGCGTTCCGAAGATACTTCTTCCAATCGAGCTGTGTTGTGTCGACCGGCGTCAAAACGCTGAAGAGAGGGTAGAGGTCCTGATACCAGAACGCATGGACATAAGTGATCCGGCCCAACTTCCCCGAATCCACAATCTGCTTGCCCATCCTGTAATGCGGCCAACTCCGCTGTTGCGTCCCGGTACCCACAATTCGCTTCAGGTCCGCGGCGGCGCGCAATGCCGGCTTGCCCTCGTCGACCGAATGCATGATGGGCTTTTCCACGTAGACATCCTTGCCCGCCTGCATGGCGTCCATCAGCATGGGAATATGCCAGTGATCCGGGCTGCCGATGATCACCGCGTCGATATCCTTGCGGTCCAGAACTTCGCGGTAATCAACGTAGGCCTTGGCGTCAGGGGTGCAGAATTTCATCCCCTGATCACGCCTGACGCCGTAGACGTCTGACACCGCCACCAACTCCACGCCGGGTTCATCACGGAAGTAGCCCATCAAAACTTTGCATCGCTCACCGGTGCCCAGCGTTCCGATTCGAATCCGGTCGTTCGCTCCCAGCACTCGCGAAGGGGCCAAACCTCTCAAGACGGCGGCTGAAGCGCCTGCCACGGTGGTCCCTTTCAGAAAATCCCTCCGGCTGATCTCTGTGTTCTTCTCCATCAAACGACTCCTCTCCAGATCAATTCAGCGTCTCAGATCTTGTTGTGAAAGCAAGTGCGGCCAAGAGGAATTCGAGCCAAGACAAATCCCTGTACACTGCAGTCTAATTCGGGAGCCTCATGCCCCGTCAACGCCATAATCTAGCCCAATCTGACGCGCGAGCTTTTGCACGTAGTGGCGGCCTTCGTCGTACTCTTCCGGCTTATCGCAGTGTTCCAGCATCAGAGTTACGTCACCCGGAAGACTGGCGATCCCGGTCAGGTAGGTCTTGTAATCCATTGTCCCGCGGCCAGGAATGGTTTCCCGGAGACAAATCTGAGGATAGTCCTCCCAGATCAGGTCTTTTGCGTGGCAGGAGATGATGCGCGCCCCCAGCTTCTGGAAGCATTCACGGATGACGCGGGTGTTGTAGTACATCTGCTCGGGCGACCCGATCACATTACAAGCGTCAAGGTGCACTCCAAATTCCTTGCGATCCACGGCCTTGATCAGTTTCAAATAATCGTCCGGTCCAGTGGGAAAAGTGTACGACATCATTTCAATTGTGAATTTGGTGCGGGTGGGTTTGACGGCGTCAATCAGCTTGCGGCAATTCTCTACCGTGGCCTCAATGAACTCTGGGCTAATATTTCCAGGCGCCGGGCCATTGGTGGATGTCCGGCTGGTTGAGCCTGAAGTGTCCACGCAGCAACGCACCCCCAGTTCGTCCGCCAGCGCCAGACGCATCTGCACATAGGCGAGGTTAGCCTTCCTCTTAACATGATCGGGATCCTGCATGTTCTGCCACGCGCCGGTTTCCGCAATTACGACATCCTGCGCCGCGTATTCCTTGATAATGGCTTTGATGCGGTCCCGGTCGTTAACATTACAAGGTGGCGTGTAGGCAGCGCGATAACCCAGCCGGCGATGTTCACGGGCCAGTTCGCCCGGATCGTCGGATTTGATAAAGACGGGTGCGCCCAGTCGCATGCGCTTCGCAGCGCCACGTGCCATGCCTGTCAAACCGGCTTGCAGTGCCGCGGTGGCAGCAGCCATCGCGCCGGCACGCTCCAGAAATTGCCGTCTTGAAATGTTGCATGAATGCATGTGTTCCTCCCCATCTTGTCAGCAAGGTGTAAAACGCACATAGAGCCAGTCCCTTTTTGTCTTGTCAGAATGGCAACTCACCAAAAGTCCTTGGGCCTAGTTCTACCTCGTAACTTCCGGAAGCCCGATACCATGCGCCCGATACTTATTGAATGCAAATCGAAACAGGCTTTGTCTGTATATTGAGTTAAGCCCTCGATCTATCGCTCATCACGGCCTTCAGCGTTGCATTCAAATAACCGAGAGAATACGCCAACCCGGGGCTGGGATGAAATTGCCCGGCGGCGTCGTGTGGAACGGCCTGGGTTGGGCCCGCCGGAGTGCCAAGTTCCGGGACGTGGTCAGGAATCACGAGACCATCGAAGTTGATCGCCACCAACGCTTCCATCACTTTGTACATGTCGTAGTAGCCGTCGTCCATCAGGGTCTCAGTAAAGTGGGGCAGCGGCGCCGTAACGTTGCGAAAATGTATCTTTAACAACTTCTTTTTGGCGCCAAAGTACTTGATAACCTCCACCGGGTCCGCGCCCATCTTCGATCCGCCCTCCAGCCAGCTTCCCACACACAGGCAGACGCCCACGTTGGGACTGTTGGCAATCTCCATGGCTCTCTTGTAACCGTCGAAACTGGTGAAAAGCCGGGGAACGCCAGCCAGCATTGGCTTGGGTGGATCGTCCGGGTGAATCCCAATCTTCACGCCTGAGTCTTCGGCAACGGGAACAACCTTCTTCATAAAGTAGGCGAAGTTATCCCAAATCTCTTCGCGCGAGAACACGCGGCCATGCGAAAGCGGCTCTTTATAAACTGTTCCGTTCCAACCGCCGTGGAAGGTGGGGCTGGCCAGATCGCAGTCGGAGGCAAGATATCCGCGCTTCGTGGTGGCCGTGCCGCTGCGCCAATTGCCATTGCCCTCAAACCCGTAAGTCATGTAGGGAATTCCAGCTTTGCCCAGGTAGCGAATGTAGTTCAGGTAATCTTCAATCCTCTCGTCGCGCCCGGGGAGGTTCAAGACGATTTCCGGAACGTTAATAACAGCCTTCCCATTGGGGGCGATCCTGCCCGATTCGTTGTAAACCCTGAAGCCACCCGATTCCCATTGCTGGCGCATGCGCGTAAAACCCTCGACAGTGGCTGTTTCGGGCGTGATATCGGCGCTGCTGATCCAAGTCACCCCAAGCTGGCGGAGGTACAGCATATTCTCTTCGCTGGGATTGCGCGCGCTTGTCCCGATTTTGATTCCCGCCGGTATGAGTGGCAGCTTCGCAGATCCGCGGCCGCTGGAAGCCAGCAGCGCTGCACCTCCCAACGCCACTTTGGCGAATTCCCTTCGGTTGATATTGAAGTTCCCTTCCTGTGTCCTGGTCAAATCTTCGGGTTGTTTCATATCGTATCCTTCTCCATGGCCCAAGGTTCGGCGAGTTCTCAGCCTGCGATTCAAAAATTGCCTTTAGCAGAGCACCGCAGTCTACGGCGAGCGATGATAGCAGAAGGTGTCTTGCAATGGAATTCGGCTTTGAATTTGATCTTAGTGCGAAGCCCAGTCTTACCGAGGCGTGATGCAGGTATAATCAGTAATTGCAACCTCAAGACAAGAATCCCAAGGCAAGGAGAACTCGTGTTCCGTAAAATCCTCATCGCCAATCGCGGCGAGATCGCCGTGCGAATCATGCGCGCTTGCCGCGAGATGAACATTCGCACCGTGGCGGTTTACTCCGATGTCGACCGCAAATCGCTGCACGTGCGCTATGCCGATGAGGCTTACCGAATCGGCCCCGCGCCTTCCACGGAAAGCTACCTGCGCATCGATCGTGTACTTGACGCCGCCCGCCGCAGCGGCGCAGAAGCGATTCATCCCGGCTACGGATTCCTGGCGGAGAACCCAGAGTTCGCCCGCGCCTGCGAAGAGGCAGGAATCGTCTTCATAGGTCCCCCCGTCAGCGCCATGGAGTTGATGGGCTTCAAGACCGCGGCGCGACACGCGCTGATCCAAGCGGGCTTGCCCGTGGTTCCCGGCGCCGATCGCAATCTTGAGAACTTCGCCGAGATCGCCCGGATCGCCGGCGAAATCGGTTATCCCGTAATGCTCAAGGCTTCCGCTGGCGGTGGAGGCAAGGGATTGCGGATGGTACGTGAAAAATCCGAACTGGAATCAGCCTATCGCACGGCATGCTCCGAGGCGCAGAACGCCTTCAACGATTCGGCGGTCTACCTGGAAAAGTTCATCGAACATCCCCGCCACGTGGAAATCCAGATTCTCGGCGACCGTCACGGCAACTTGATCCACTTGGGCGAGCGTGAGTGCTCGCTACAGCGGCGCCACCAGAAAGTGATGGAGGAATGCCCATCGCCCGCTGTCAATGAGGACCTGCGCCGGCGTATGGGTGAGACCGCGGTGCGCATCGGCAGGCTGGCGGGATACGTGAACGCCGGAACCGTGGAGTTCCTTCTCGACCCCAAGGGCAATTTCTATTTTCTGGAAATGAATACACGATTGCAGGTTGAACATCCGGTGACCGAGTTGGTGTATGGCATTGATCTGGTAAAGGAACAGGTCCGAATCGCCGCAGGCAAACCTCTTGAATGGCGGCAGGAAGACGTGCAGATACGCGGAGTGGCCATCGAATGCCGTATTTATGCTGAAGATCCCGCCAATAACTTCTTCCCTTCGCCGGGACTCATCACGCGTTTGCAGGTCCCGGCGGGTCCCGGCATCCGGCATGACAGCGGGGTATACGAGGGCTGGCAGGTGCCGCTGGAATACGATCCGCTGCTGTCAAAGCTTGCCGTATGGGGCACAAATCGCACTGAAGCCATTGCGCGCCTCCAGCGAGCTCTGGCTGAATACGGCATTCAAGGCATACAAACCAACATTCCCTTTTTCCGCCGCGTACTGGAGCATCCGGATTTTGCCGCGGGCAGGATTGACACGGGATTTGTCGATCGCGTGCTTGCCGCCGGATTGATGCGGGATGAACCTCCATCGGAGGAAGAGGAGCATGTGGCCCTGCTGGCCGCCATGTTGGGTGCGGAACGGAACATCGGCGCGATGCAACCTACTCCCACTGGCAACACTGATTGGAAACAGGCAGGGCGGTTCGCGTCACTCCATCGGCAACCCCACCGCACGGGCGGGAGGTCTTGATGAAATTCAATGCGCGGCTTCGACGCGGGCCCAATACCCTGGAGCACGATGTCGAATTGGTGGCGCACGAATCGGTGAACGGCGTGCGGTGCTTTCGCATTGGCAGGCAGTTGAACGAAGCACATACCGAAGAGATTACTCCGGGCGTGTATTCACTTCTGGTGAACGGCAGGACTTATGAAGCCTTCGTCTCCAAGCGCCCAGGCGATGCCCCCGGTTCCGCGGGCTCTTACATTATCGTGGTCGGTGGCCGGCGGTATGTTGTGGAATTGCACGACCCGCGCCAATGGCGGCGGACCGGATCATCCATTGAGGCGGAGGGCCCGCAGGAAATCGTGGCGCCCATGCCCGGAAAAATTGTGAAAATCCTGGTTTCGGAAGGTCAGGATGTGGCCCGCGGTCAGGGCCTGCTGGTGATCGAAGCCATGAAGATGCAGAATGAACTGCGCGCTCCCCGGGCCGGACGCATCGAGCGCGTCTACCTGGAGGAAGGCCGGGGAGTGGAAAGTGGAGCGCGCCTGCTGAGGGTGGTGTGAGGGGGAACAAGGGTTTAGGGTTTTGTATCTAGGATCTGGGAAACGGAAGTTAGACTTTGGATTAGAACTTCCGCGCCTGGATCAAGTCCCGCAGCCAGGAGACAATTGTTCGAATTGCGGCCCTGAATCCCAAATCCTAAATCCTGGGTCCTGTCTTCCCTACCCCGCATTGGGAGGAAGACCGCTTGCCTTTACCACGTCTTCGGCAAAGTGGTTGACCACCTTGGACCGGTTGCGCAGCATTTCGATGTACGCAGCCTTCAAGAGTTGTTCTTTCTCATTGCGCAACGTTTGGCGAATGGCGCTTTGCACGCGCAGGTCAGTCAAAGTATGCTGGCCGGCCTCTTCCACTCCCAGGAGCTTGAAGATGTGGTAGCCGATGTTGGAATGAATGATGGGAGAAACCTGGCCAACCTTGAGCGAATTCACCACCTGTTTCAGCGAAGCGTTAAGGCCGGACTCAGGAATAAAGCCCATGTCGCCTCCCCCGGCGGCGGTGCTAGGGTCCTCGGAGTACTCCTGCGCGACTGTGGCAAAATCTTCTCCATGCGACAAGCCTTCAAAGAGGGCCTGAATTTTGTGTTCCGCTGCCGCGGGAGTCTTGGCATCGTCGTTTTTCAAATTTCGGACCTCGGCGTCGGGCCGCGGCGTCACCATGATTTGGGCAATATGGTATGTGGTCTCGGTCACGTTGAAATTCGCCTTGTTCTTCTCGTAATAGGTGGCGATCTCCGCATCGGTAACATCGACGTGAGCGATGATATCCTTGTTAATCAGCTTCGTCAGGATCAAGCTTTCGCGGATCTGCTTACGCAAAGCGTCGTTGTCCAAGCCCTGCTCCTGCAGCTTCTTCTGGAATTCTTCCGGGGAATAGGGGCTTTTCAGCTCCCCTACTTTGGCGTCGATCTCCGCTTCCGAAGCGGTAATCCGCGAGTGCGATGCGTGCAGGACGAGGATCTGGTTGTTGATGAGTTCGTTGAGGACATTGAGCTTGAAGCTGGCGGCCTCTTCAGGAGTGCCGGCATCCGTGCCCTGGGATGCGCGCCCTCGATAGAGCCGCTCAACCTGCTCGCGATAGATCGGCTGGTCGTCAACTTCCGCCCAAACATCCTGTCCCTGTACGGCCTTGTGAGTGTTGCAGGCCGGAAAAAAGGTAATGCCCGCCAGCAGGGCCGGCAAGGCATAATTCAGTAGTGAATAAGTGCGCTTGGGATTTTGCATGACATCATTGTACCCCCGGCAGCGCATTCTCTGTGGGCAAAATTGCGGTTGTCTGTTAGAATTAGGGATTGCGGTAAACGACTATTTGATTCAGAAGAGGTGCGGCAATGGCTCGAATCTGCGACCTTTGTGGAAAAGGTCCCAAGTATGGAAATCACATCAGTCACGCGCACAACGTGACCAAGCGCCGCTGGAATCCCAACCTGCGGCAGGTTCATGCTCTCGTCCAGGGTACGCCAAGGACGATCAAGGCGTGCACGGCGTGCATTCGGTCCGGAAAAGTCATCAAGATTGGCTAAAACAGTTGTCAGTCGTCGGTCTTCAATTCTCAGCAAAAGCCGAAAAAGCGCCACTCTTACTGAAGATTGAAACCTGATGACTGACAACCGAGTACGTTTTTATCACCCCTCGACTTCGGCAATCAGGTCAATTTCCACCGACACGTTGCGCGGCAGGCGGGCCACTTCCACGGTGGCTCGAGCCGGTGGATTGTCGCCGAAGAAGCGCGCGTAAACTTCATTCATCATGGCGAAGTCCGCCAAATCCTTCAGGTAAACCGTCGTTTTCAAAGCCTGCCCCATGCTTGACCCCGCGGCTTCCAGAATCGCTGAAAGGTTCTGCAGCACGCGCGCGGTCTGAACGGCGGCGTCGCCCTCTACGATCTCCCCGGTCTTGGGGTCGAGGGGAATTTGCCCCGACAGGAAAATCAGGTTGCCGGAACGAATGGCTTGCGAATAAGGGCCGATGGCGGCAGGCGCCAGGGGCGTGGAGATGGCTTGTTTGCTCAAGTGATCCTCCGGAAAATTCAGTGGCAGTGGCTACGGCTGTGTTACGCGTTCGACCTGAAAAACTCCTTCGATTTTTTTCAGCGAAGAGATGATCTTTTCCATATGTTCAACGTCCACGATATCGACGATGACGTCAATGTTGGCGCGATTTTCACCGGTGCGCGCCTCGATATTTTGAATATTGGAGTGCACGCCGGCAATCGCGGCAGTGACATCGGCCAGCATACCCTGGCGGTCTTCCGTCAACATGGCCAGCTTAACGGAATAGAGTGAGTACTTGGGGCCCACCCACTCAACTTCGATGCGGCGGTTGGCATCGTACATCAAATTCTGCACGTTGGTACAGTGTTTGGCGTGCACGGCGATGCCCTTGCCGCGGGTGATGTAACCAATGATCTCTTCACCGCGAATGGGGCTGCAACACTTGGCGCGATAGACCATCAGATCGTCGTGGCCGTCCACCTGAATGGCCCCGTCGGACCCCACACCCAGAGCGCGCTTCACCGAGCTCGCCACGCGCGAAGGTTGCACCGGCTCAAGCTTGGCCGAAGGCACAAGTTTGGCCAGCACCTGCCGGGCTGAGAATTTCCCGTAGCCAATCCCCGCATAGACATCGTCAGTCAGGGTACAGCCATAATCACGCGCCACGCGTGCGTAATCCTCGTCGGTAATCTTCTTCAGGGCAAGGTCGTACTTTCGCGCTTCCTTTTCCAGAAGGCGTTTGCCGATCTCCAGTGCCTGTTTGCGCTGGGCAACGTTGATCCAGTGTTTGATTTTGTTGCGCGCCCGCGAGGTATTCACCAAGCCCAACCAGTCGCGGCTGGGAGCATGCCCCGCCTGGGTGATGATCTCCACGATGTCGCCATTCCGCATGTGGTATTTCAGCGGCATGATGCGACCGTTCACTTTGGCGCCCACGCAATGGTGTCCCACCTCGGTGTGGATGGCGTAGGCGAAGTCGATGGGGGTGGCCTCGCGGGGCAGCACGATAACTTTTCCCTTGGGGGTAAAGGTGTAAACCTCTTCCGGGTAGAGGTCGATCTTCAGGGTGGAGAGGAATTCGCCGGGGTCGCGCATCTCCTGCTGCCACTCCACCAGGTGGCGCAGCCAGGCGAAGCGCTCCTCATCCTGCTGCGTCAGGGGGCGGCCGTCCTTATACTTCCAGTGCGCGGCGATGCCTTCCTC
>PLSX01000149.1 GCA_003165315.1 Acidobacteriota bacterium | reverse complement strand
GTTGTGCGTTGCGGCGATGCGCCGCCAAATTCTCTTCCGTCATGACGGGATTATTGACCAAAGACATATGGCCTCCTCAAAAATTGCAGGTGTCAGGTATCAGGTGTTAGGTGCCAGGGAGTACAAAGTCCGAAGTCCGAGGTCCGAAGCCGACGGAATTGGAGAATGGGATATCAAGCCAGGGGGAAGGCTGTCCGGTTCTGTTTTCCGCCCGACACCTGATGCCCAACACCTGACACCTGCTTTCCAGACACCTGCTTTTCTATGAATTGCGCTGGCCCTTTCGATCGAGCCGCGGTGCAGCCGGGGACCGCCAGAGGCTGGCCCCCGAGGCCATCATGAGTACATACATAGCCAATGTCAAGAAGATAATTGAGCCTACATAAACAAACCTAGGGAAAACCCGCAGCCATGGACTCAATGTCTGCTTCCCGCAGGGTCTCGGGTTTCGCGCTTTGCTTCAATGTAGTTTGGCGGGACAAATGTAGGGCGGGGTAAAATTGGCAGCTCAAAAAAGTAGCTCAAGGGGCTTGCAATTCGCCCGGGAGAGGCGTAAGAAGGGAGTATGCAAACCGATGGGGAGGTTAAAGCTCCACCGGGCCTGCAGAGGTTAGTCGGTTAATCACACCGCTCTTGCGGTGCGTACCGGTGACAACGCCCCGCGGACGCTGCCACGGCATTAACGACGAATACCTGAGACGGGGGGCCCTGCCGGGCTCCCCGTTTTCGTTTTGGGCGACTGATCCCAAGGTGCAAGCAAAGAGACCTTTGGACCTCGAATGGGTCCAAGATCATTAGCCGTGGGTGAAACCCACGGAAACGATCTCTCCTCGTGAACGGCCAACCCCGAAGGGGTTGAATTTGGTTCGTTGGCGTAGGGGGTGAAATAACATTGGACCCCTCCGGGTCTGTGTGGAAACCTCGGATTGTAGCGACGGTCTCCGACCCCACCTGTCCAAGATACCATCGGGCCACCGAGGACCTACCTGCGGCTTCGCCGCGTGCTGTGCGGAAAGGCTTCGCCTTTCCGTTGCCGGGGAATCATCATTAACCTCCTTTGCGCCGCCGGAAGGCTATGCCTTCCGGCGGCGCAGAACCGGAAAAATGGGGGGAATCACCGGGAAAGGCAGAGCCTTTCCGCACAGCAAAGGGCGTAGCCCTGGCAAACAATACAATTGCTCCTTAATTTGGACAGCAGTGGTCTCCGACCGCCGTTTCTCCGAATCGACAACATCGGCGATCTGAGATCGCCGCTACAGCGCACCAACCGGGATTTTCACATAGACTCTTCCGGGTCGAGAGCCATTTGGGGGCACGGTCCGTGGGTTTCACCCACGGCTAATGATATTATTCCTCTCCGGGGAACTCGGAACCAGATCGCAGGAGGATTGAACGTGAGCGACGCGACGCCTTACCCCTATGAAACACGGCTTAATATCCTGTTCAAGCCGCTCGAAGTGATTGACGAGAAAGCAATCTCCGACGCCTGCGCCTACAAAATGGTTCAACCAGACCTTGTGCCAGGTTAACCAGTCCGTGGTGCGCCTGGGCGTTGTCGAAGGCGATTATCACTGGCACAAACACGACGCGGACGACGAGTTCTTCTACGTGGTCGATGGCCGGTTCCTGATTGATCTCGAGGATCGAACCGTGGAACTTTCGCCGCGCCAAGGCTTCGTGGTGCCCAAGGGAGTCCTGCACCGCACGCGCGCTCCGAGGCGGACTGTAGTCCTGATGGTCGAAAACGCCGGGGTCGTGCCGACCGGAGATTGACTTCCCGCTGCGGCCCGTCAGTAGTAGTCCATTTCGAATTCTCGGCGGGCGGTCAGTTTGAATCCAAATCCAGCAGATTCCTGAACGCAGGGAGACTAGGGGGGAGCAATCTCTGGAACGCCGGTCTGGGTGGTCTCAGCATATGGGAAATACGTCAACTTGTTGACGATTCTTCGAAATACCTGAACCCATGCGTATTGGAAAACGGCAGCATAATCTGAGGTGGCAATCCGGCGAAGGGAGCAGGTGATGTTGAGTTTAACACAGCTTATCAAGGAACTCCTCCAAAGCGGCTGGCAAAACGGAGAGGAGGAGACAGCAGCGGATGAAGCTGTCTTGAAAGCGATCGACTACCGAAATCACGGTCTTAATAGGGAAAGATCGGTTATTGATTGGCTCCAAAGATACAAAGTACTTATGGGCTTCTCCGCAGAAACTCGCACGTCGATCGCGAGCCAGATCATAACATTCGCCGACGGCCGCCAGCAAAAGTCCTTGGACCTGGACAAGAACAAAATTGTCGGTGAGTTCAACAAATTGGGCGATTTGATCAACGAGAAAGTCCCTCCGAACGCAACCGGAGGAGGACGTGACGTTACGTCGCTCACCTCAAAGGCTCTGTGGTGCTGCTATCCGAATGATGTCCCTATCTTCGATCGAAACGCCGTAAGTGCACTCGGGGTGCTAAGCCGAATTTGCCACTTGGCTCCCGAGCGCAATCAGTCAAAATACGCCGCCTTTGTCGACGTGTGGCTCCAAGTCTACGGACAGGTCGACTCCCTAATCGAGCAAGCGGACCTGTCCGATTGTCCCTACAAGGTCCGAGCACTCGACAGACTCCTTTGGTACTTGGGAGACGCTGGCTTCTATCGTCGAGCAGACTCTAGCGCTGCGCAGTGACGGTCCCCCGATGCCCGTACTCCCGACGGTGAGAAGTGACCTGGCGATGGTAGCTCACCCCTAACGGCGTGGGGTTTACTAACCGGACGACCTATCAACCAGCACAGAGCTGAAGCGGAAATACCCAAGGCCCGTGTCATTCAAACTGTCCCTTCGCGACCCGATCACGAGATTCACATGCGCTTCTCCAAATGCTTTTCGAGGGCCTTCACCTTTTCCGCCAGGGCGTCGAGGCGCGCCAGGCGGGCGATGGTCTTCTTGAATTCGCTCATGGGGCGGCAGGGGGTTCCCCAAACCACGGATCCGGCGCGGACAATCTTGCCTGGCAGCACGCCTGCCTGGCCGCCCACCACCACGCGATCCTCAATGCGGGCATGATCGCCAACGCCCACCTGCCCGGCCATCACCACATAGTCGCCCACCTCGCTGCTGCCGGAAATCCCTGTCTGCGACACAATAATGCAGTGGCGTCCAATCTTGACGTTGTGAGCGATCTGCACCAGGTTATCGATCTTCGTTCCCTGCCCGATGATGGTTGAGCCCAATGATCCGCGATCCAGCGTTGTATTGCTGCCAATCTCCACGTCATCCTCAATGACGATCTTTCCCAACTGGGGAAATTTGACGTGCCGCCCTTCGGCAAAGACGTAGCCGAAGCCGTCCGACCCAATCACTGCCCCGGCGTGGAGAATCACCCTGTTTCCAATTTGCGCGCCCGGGTAGACGGTAACGCGGGGATGAAGAATGCATTGGGCGCCAACTCGCACGCCTTGGCCGAGAAAGACTCCCGCGCCGAGCCTGGTGCCGGCACCTACGGTGACTTCGCCTTCAATCACCACGTTCGGTCCAACAGAGCAATCGGCCGCCACTTGGGCATCCGGGGCAACCACAGCCGTGGGATGAATTCCCGCCGGCGGGGTTGCGGCCGGATGCAGCGCCTCAGCGACGCGGACCAGTGCCAGCTTGGGATGGCGCACGGCAATGGTGGTTTGTCCCGCCAGGGACGCGCCTTCCGGCACCAGCAGACAACCTGCTTGCGAGGCTTCGGCCTGAGCCAGGGCGCGCGGGCTCTCCACATACGCCAAGTCATTAGGCCCGGCGGCCTCAAGTGCGGCCACTCCCCTAATCTCCCGCTCCGCATCGCCCACAGCAGTCCCACTCAGCAATTCAGCAATCTCTGAAACTCTCATGGTTGGCCTCGCAAAGACGGCGTACAGCGATCAGCATTCAGCCATCAGCTAAGACTTTGGCTAAACGCTGATTGCTGAGAGCTGACAGCTAAAACGGATACAGTGGCGGCTCCCCAGGAGGCCGGGTCTTCCAACGCCGGTGCACCCAGAGCCATTGGTCAGGATATCGGCGCACGTATTCTTCAATCAAATGGGTGAAGTTCGCCGTGTTGGCCAAAATCTCTTCCTCAGAATCGTCACGCTTGATCCATTCCACCGGATCAAAGCGCAAGCGGTATTTCTTTAGTTTCGCATCCCAGATCACCAATCCCAGGACGATCGGCACGCCGGTTTTGCGCACGACGCGCGCAGGCCCCGAAGTGGTGCAGGCCAACCTGCCGAAGAAGTTCACAAAGACACCCTCGTTCGCCATCATATTCTGGTCGATCAGCACGCCCACCGCGTGACCTTGCGCAAAGGCTCGCAAAACTCCCCGCGCAAATTCACTTTTGTCAATCGCTGTGCCGCCACTCTGGGACCGATATCGACTGATCAGCCGATCAATTAAGGGGTTATCCAATTCCCTTACGACAAAGTGGCAGGGATAACCGTAGAGGCCGTGGGCAAAGGAACCCAATTCCCAGTTTCCGAAGTGAGCGGTGAGGAAAAGCACACCGCGGCCCTGACTTTGGGCGCGCTCGTAGTTTTCAAACCCTTCGTAAATGATCAAGCTTTCAATGTTGTCGCGATTCCACCGGGGGAAATGAGAATAATCGGCTAGCATGCGGCCGAAATTCTGGAAGAGACCGTAGATAACGTGGCGCCGCTGCCGCTCTGTCCAGTCCGGAAAGGCCATCCGGAGATTGAAAAGTCCCACACGCCGCAGGCGGGGCCAAAGCCAATAACTCATCGCTGCCAGGACGGCGCACACGCCCCGCGCGAGCTTATGGGGAAGCCATCCGAGCGATTTAAGCACCGCCAACGCAGCCCAGTATTGCAATCGCTGATTGAAGGTCGCCGGCCGGGTTGGGACGGGCTCTGCCGGTGCGGATGTTTGCGGACGGTTGTCAGCGACTACTTGTTTCATTCGTTGCTCGGAAGGAAAGTGCCTGCCTTTTCAAGTTGCCCGCGTGTCAGGGCGGTATGCCGGGCGCGTCAGTTGGCGCGGAGGGAGAGGTTCTTTAGGAAGAAAATGAGTGTCTGATTCTCAAATTCCCTTTTCTCCGCCTCAACGGCCATACCGATCCCCGAATGCTCCATCACCAGCAACTGCTTGGGTTGGGGCGACTGGTTGTAAAGTTCCTCGGTCATCGCCGCCAACTGCGGATTATCGTGCCCGGAAACAAAAAGCTTGGGGAGGTTTGCAAGCCTGGGCAAATCAGCCTCCACCGGGTAGTGCCCGCCCCCCATGCTGGCGATGTGGAACTCCGCGTCAGTGAGAACATGAAAAAATCCGCTGGATCCCCCCAGCATATGTTCAATTTGCGAATCAAACATCAATTCAGGAGTCGTATAGGTGGAATCGACCACCAGCGTCTTAACCTTGGGATTTGACTCCGCCACCGCCAATGCGGCGTACCCTCCAACAGAGGTCCCAAATACTCCGACGCGATTGGGATTGATGTCGGGTTGCCGAGTTACGACATCGATTGCCGACATCAAATCGGAGGCCTGCCGGGGACCCAAGTCCGAAAAGGTTTCCCTGGACTTCGGCCCGTGAAAATTGAAAATGTACACATTGAAATGGTTGTCACGCAAGATGGTGCCGAGTGACAGGAGATCTGACCGATTCGAATCGTAACCATGACAGAGAATGATAGCGGGCGCCCCACGCAACCCGAGGAGCAACCAGCCCTCGTGCTCGCCTCCCTGGTGGTCAACAAAACTGAGGGGAATGTAACTGTTCAGGAGGTAACTTTGAGGGGTAACCGACTCCTGGGTATTGCTCGACGTCGTTACATAGTAAGTTAGCACTGCCCCTACGCCAGCAAGCGCAATAAAAATGACGAACAACAATACGATACCCCCCAGGAGCAATCGAAGGAGAAATTCTCCTCCTATTCTGGATGGGCCAGGAACCGCATAAGATCTTCGTCGCGCCATGCCTCTGACTCTTCTCTGCTCGCTCCGCGCCCAAGCAGTCAAAGGGATCGCAGATTCAAAATGCTATCACAACCGGTTTTTCACACCACAAGAACTTTTCCAAAAGCGATGTCTTTACCGGACTGCAGGTCTGCTGCCTAAGGGTAAACCGTCATTACATTTTTTACCAGCAGGCACTGAGAAAGCGATCGCTATCTGCAGCCAGCGTGATGCCACAACTCCACAACGTCAACCCTCTCCTGACGGCCCACGAAGGCTTTCCAGTTCGCAATTTGAAGCTGGTGGCAACTCATTTTCGCCCCGGCAAGGGACTTTCGGCTGCCTATTGCGACGGCTTCAACCCTTCTGCTATCTGCCGTTTTTATACCGGTCATAAAATCTACGGATTTGACGCCAGCCAGTGTTTTCAGCTATTGTAGACGTGTGATGGGATATCCACTAGGAAACCCGAACCGGCCCCCTGCGCCCGTGTTCCGTTGCAACTGTGCGATGTGGCAAGAAGTTGCCGCCTGTACTGACCACGGGATTATGGCATCGACCAGATAATCGTTCCGCCATCAAATCTTCACAGAAATTGAACATTGGCTGTAGCCAATTGAGCCCAGACTCCAAGAGTGGGAGGTCATTTATGCAAGCTACAATTCCATTGGCCAAGCAATATCTACTGGCAAGCGATTTCGATCAGACCTTGAGTTTCAACGATTCCGGGCTGGTGCTGAGTGAATTGGTGGGAATTCCGGCAAAGATTTTTGAGGCCAAAGTCGCGACACTGGCAGTGCAGAACCTGGTGCAGCAAGGCGGCGAGTTGGGCTATCTCCTTCTCCATGACCCGGAATATCGCGCACGCGTCCGCAAAGAGCACCTGGTACAGGCAGGAAAAGGTGTGCGGCTGAAAAAGAACATCCGGCCGCTTTCGGAGCTGCTTGCCAGTGCCATTCCGGGCTACCGGTTCGATTTCCACGTCATCTCCGCTGCCCCCCAGGAAGTCATTGAATCGGCGCTGGAAGATATTATCCCCGCCGATCATATCCATGGAACACAATTGCAATATGACAGTGCCGGGCAGGTGGAGTCGATTATTCGCGTGAACGCCGGCTATGGCAAAGTGGCGGTGCTGGACGACCTACAGAAGAAGTTTCAGGTGGGCCCGGAACGCATTGTCTATGTCGGAGACGGCGGATCAGATATCCATGTGATGTTGCACGTCAACCGCCGCGAGGGCTTCAGCATCGCCGTTTCCCAATCGCGGCACATCGCCCCCATCGCCAAGCGCACCGTCCTGAGCGACGATGCCCTTAGTATTATCGTCCCCATCCTGGAGGAGATCGCCGGGTGGGACACGCTTCGCATTCGCACCTTCTTTGAGGAGCAGGGCCTGTTTATCCAGGAATGGGACCGCGTACGTGCCGACTGGCTGACCATTACGGCACAGCCCACGCCAGCAAGGATTCGGCCGGAACAGTAGGCTGAAAGGAGTAGGCAGAAGGCAGGTCGGGAAGTCAAAAATCAAAACGCGAAAGCCAAAAGTGTAAACGGTTTTGCCTTTTGGCTTTTGCGCTTTGATTTGCTTGTACCCACCTTGCGCTTCCCGCCCTCTCACTTCCCGGGGGGAACGCGGTCTTTTTCTGCCTTGATTCGAATCAGGCTATAGGGGTGCTGCTTTAGCGTATCAGTGAATTCCTTCAGGTTTTGACTGGTGACGCGGATGTTTTCCAAGGTTTCGTCCAGATTGCCCCGATTCGCCCCCAGCGTATCATCCAGGTCATTGATAATTCGTTCGGCGTCGGCAAGGGAGGTTTGCAGGCGCAGGAGAGTGTCATGAATCTGTTGGCGGTTTTCCACCAATACGCCGTCCAGATGATCGGTCAGCGTGTTGGCCTTGCCTAGCGTGCCATTGAGATTGTCAAGGATGGGACCCATTTTGCCCGTTACAGTGTCCAGATTGGCCAGGGTCTTCTCAATGTGCGGCCTCGATTCCTTTAGCATCCCGTCGGTATTTGCCATAACCGAGCTGAAGTGCTCCTTATTCTCCGGGCTCACCACATCGTTCAGGTTCCTGATCAACTCGTTGGAGTTCTTGGAAAGAACCAGGATTTGCTCATCAAGGTCGTTCACCAGTTTGGTGGCATTTACAGTGATATTATTCACATTATTAAAAACGTCCGACAACTGCACGATCTCCATGGCCGGAATTTCGCTCCCCGCAGGCAGCAGCGCAGCATTACGAGTGCCGGGGGAAACCTCCACGTAATTCTCCCCCAGAAACCCCAGTGACGAGATGCGCGCCTGGGAGTTGGTCTTGATCGGCGTTTTAGGCTCAACCTGTAAGACCACCTTGATCCGGGTGGAGTCAGCGATGTCAAGGTTGGCGGACTTGACCGTCCCCACTTTCAAGCCGCCATAGCGGACAAGGCTGCCGGGTTCCAACCCCCCGGCAAACTTGAAGTAAGTGGTGTACTCGCTTTTCTTCTTACGAAGCAGGTCGAAGCCACCCACAAAGACCAGCGCCACGAGGAACAGGGCCGCAGCGACGGCCACCACCACTCCCACCTTGATTTCCTCGTTGCTACGCGCCATCGGTCCCACCTCGATAAGGAGGATTTAGGAGCTTGGATTAAGGAGTTAAGATTTAGGATCCAGGGTATTGGATTTGGGACCCGGGATTAAGGCGTTCGGGCCTAGATTGAAATCCCTGGAGCATAAAGCCTGAACCCTGAATCCTAGATCCTGATTCCCAAACCCTGAATCCCTGATCCTAAATCTTAATTCTGTGTCAACGAGCGCAGGTAATCCTGCGCATCCTGCTCATCGCCTTCAGGAATCCGGTTCATGAACTGCACCACACGAGGGTGCTTGCTGTCGCGAATCTCTTCGGGAGTTCCCGTGGCAATCACCTCGCCGCGATCCATCACCGTAATACGGTCAGCAATCAGAAACGCGCTGGCCATTTCGTGCGTCACCACAATGATGGTCATGCGGAAGGCAGATTTCAATTTAAGAATCAGTGAATCGATTCCCGCCGCAGTGATAGGGTCAAGTCCCGCCGAAGGTTCATCGAAAAGGAGGATTTCCGGGTCCATGGCCAGCGCTCGCGCCAGGCCAGCCCTTTTTTTCATGCCGCCACTCAATTGTGCCGGCATATAGTTTTCAAACCCGTTCAGACCCACCAGGTCCAGCTTGATGCGGGTCATGATTCGAATTGTGGAATCTTCCAGTTGGGTGAGTTCCCGCAAGGGCAGCGCCACGTTTTCTTCGATGGTCATGGAGTTGAAGAGCGCGGCGCTTTGAAACAACATGCCGATCTTGCGGCGGAACTGATTGAAGCGCTCATCCGACATGGGGCAGATATCCTCGTTCTTGATGAGAATCCGGCCGGAAGTGGGATTCTCCAGTCGCATGATGTGCCGCAACAATGTACTCTTGCCAGTGCCGCTTCCGCCCAGAATCACCATGGTCTCGCCCGTGTGAAAGTCCAGATTGACATGGTTCAGGATGCGGCGCTCACCGTAGTGAGTAACGAGGTCCTCCACGCGAATCATAGGGCCTTCAAAATCGTTTGCCATGCTCAACCCGTGAAGTAGAAGATCGCGGTAAAGATCACATCTGCGAAAATAATGAGAAAGATTGAAACCACAACAGAAGAGGTTGTCGCCTTACCCACCCCTTCTGCCCCGCCCTTGACAGAGAAGCCCTCGTTGCATCCAATCGTGGTAATAATCAACCCAAACACCACGCTTTTGATCAGTCCCGTGGTGATGTCATGCATCTCCAGCGCGTCGCGCGTGGCAGTAAGGCACATGGTAAAAGTCTTATCGAGCTGCGACATTTCAAAGAGTGCCCCGCCCAGAATTCCCGAAGCGTCGGAAAACAAAGTTAAGCATGGCATCATCACCAGCATCGCGAGGTACTTGGGCACGACCAGAAAGCGCACGCTGTTCAGTCCCATGGCCTCGAGCGCATCGATTTCCTCTGACACCTTCATGGTGCCGAGCTCGGCGGCAAAGGCCGATCCTGATCGCCCGGCGATGATAATGGCGGTGAGCAGCGGCCCCAGCTCGCGCGTCATAGAAACGCCCACCAGCGCAGTTACAAAGTAAGTTGCTCCGAACTTAGCCAGTTGATAAGCGCCCTGCAAGCCCAATACGATGCCGATAAAAAGGGAGATCAATCCAACGATAGGAATGGAATCGACGCCCGCAACCACCATCTGATGAATGGCGCTGCGCCACTTAACTTGACGGCCTTTGAACGGCGCAACAAAGGTCCAATAGGAGGCCTTCACGCCAAGGTCATAGAGCCCGCTCAAGTAGCGGAGAAAATCGAGCGTGGTACGTCCGAGAAAAGACAGAACGCCAGTCATAGAGGTACCTTAGTGTCAAGTGACGAGTGAGATGTAACAAGCAACATATTATGGTTGGGTCTTGTTGTTTGTCGCTTGCCACACGTCACTTGTCACTCGTCACTGACTTTCCTACACGCCCGCGAACGGTTGTACCGAACCGATCTTTTCAAGGGCTTCAGCTTCACTTTCAAAGATGACGAAAACTTTGTTCAGCCGTGCCAACTCAAGGACAGAGCGGGCGTTTTGACGCAGTCCAAACAGGCCAAAGCGCGTCTTGGTCTGCCGCGAAAGCTGCAAGCCTTCCACCAGCGTGGCGATGCCGGAGCTGTCAATGTAGGTCACGCCCGACATGTTCACCAGAACGCTGGGGCCGTCTGCCTTGATCTCTGCCAGCATCGCTTCCCGTAAGAGCGGTGACGAATATAAATCGACGTCGCCCGTGCCGTCGATAATCGAGACCTTATCCAGATTTCGCACTTGAACCTTCATTATCGCAAGCTCCCTTTCGTGTCAGAAACTTGACCAACTTCAGGCGATTTCCTTCTTTGAAATCCTGGTCGTAAGAGCACTTGTCCATAAAGCTGTAAATAAAGAAAGTACCCAAACCGCCCGGCCTCAACTCATCCAGCGGGCGAGGCCGGATCAATTCCTCGCGCACTTTTGGACCCCAATCCTCCAAAATGAACTCCAAGCGGTCGGGGAGACTGTGGACTTCCAGGGCCAAACGCGTATCGTGCCGGCTACAATATGTATGCCGGATGATATTCGCGGCCGCTTCATCGATGGCAAGGGCCAGATAGTCTGCGTCAGAATGGGATACGCCAGCTTCCTGAGCGCAAAATTTTACCACACCGCGTAAGATATTCAGCAGCCGCGCCTGGCTGGAGATGGCAATCCTGATCATGCCTCCCCCCCTTTTGGCTGAGGAGTCCAGGTAACTGCCAATACCGTCAAATCATCTTCCGCGGGCTCAATAGACATCCTGCAGATTTCATCAAAAACACCTTCCACCACCTGGGCGACGCTGGAGCCCTGATGGCTAAAAACCTCCGCGAGTTTATCCATCTTAAAGACACTTCGGTCAGGGGCCAAAGCTTCCACGACTCCGTCTGTAACCAGCAACAAAGTGTCGCCCGGGGCGAGCTGGATTTTGCGGTCCGCCAGCAAGGAATCCCTCTCGATACCGAGGGGGAGCCCCTCGTCTCCGTATAGAATTTCTACTTCGTGGGTTGCCCCGCTGCGGCGCAGCATGGGGAGGTGACCTCCCGTAGCATAACAGACTTCGCCTGTTTTCGCCTCCAACACCAAATACGTCATCGTAACGAACAGGCCACGGGTGGCACGCATCAAAAGTCGCTGATTCAAACGTTCGAGGGCTTCCCCTGGGCTTGGGGCGCGGACAGCTGCCGCCCGGAAATCACTGACCAGCCGCGCCAGGTAGAGTGCGGCAGCAATTCCCCGCCCCGCCACGTCGCCAATCACGATTCCCTGGCGATCGCCCGCGAGATCAATGAAATCATAGAAGTCGCCGCCCACTACCTGTGCCGGCAGGGTGAGTGCGCGGGTGCAGAACCAGAGCGAACACGGGAAAGTGACAGGCAGGAAGCTGTGCTGGATCTCCGCCGCCAGGCTCAATTCCTGATCCAATTTTTGCTTCTCCATCAATTCCTTCTGCATTCGGGCGCGGTCATCCGCAGCAACAGACAGACGTTCCACCATCTGGTTAAACGAGTTTGCCAGCGCTTCCACTTCGTCGTGACTATGAATATTCAAACAGATGTTGAGGTTGCCGGCGGCAATTTCCGAAGTGCTTTCGGCCATTAATTTCAATGGGCGGGTTACGCTCCGGGCAAGAAAATAACTTAGCAGCACAGCCACACCCGCGGCCGCAAACCCGGAAAGCAAGGTGGATCTTAATCGATCCCGTGTCTCCACTTCGAGGTCAGAGGCGCGCTGGTCAGCGCCCAAAACCGCGACCACCTTTCCTTTGCCATCACGCAGCGGGTGAAATGCGGAGAACCACTTGCCATCCGAATCCTCGTATACCTGAGTGGTGATGGGAACGCCGCGCTCCACTACATCCCGAGCATGAAGGGACAACACCGATCCCGGTTCGGGGTCGGTTTTGACTCCCTGCACCAGCAAGAAGCGCGGATCGCCATCCTGCTTTACCTCCAACACATAGATGCGGTCAACTTCCGGGCTGGCAATCAAGAGGGAGCGGAATACCTGGGTAACGGGCGCAGTGGTGGCAGGTGTAAGGCCTTGCGCCAACTCTTCCGCCCTTTCACCATCAATCAGTAGGGCGCCGCTGGTGACGACCTGGGTCAACTCCTGGCGCATGGTGGCGGCAAGGATTCGCTGCTCCTTGCGGTATTGCAGCATTCCCGCCAGCAATACAGCGAAAAGGGCAAGTAGGATGTTAGCTGTCGCAATTTTCCAAGCCAGCGATGGGCGGGCCGCAAGCATATCCTCGATGGTACAGGCGTACCCATCTAAAAAGCAATCCTCTTGGAGAGCAAAGGTCAGCGCTCTGGTCGGTGGCTCCGGTCAACCTTGGTTCGCGGGTCCGAAGGTGGGTGCCGAAAATTCGGAAAACCAGTTCGTTACGTGAGGACAGCTTGAAATTGCAGTATTTAGCGACCACCTCTCTGAACGGCTCCGGCACGGCATAGTGTGGCAAGTGATGGGACGCGCGAGGCAATAAACCTGATGCCGTAATTCTGTAGGTAAACCTGGCCAGGCATTCCAATGACGCTGAGAAGGGCGAACAGCATACTGGTGAAGATACTGAGGGCAAGAGCTCCCAGAGCGAATGTTACAGGATTCCATACCCATGCCAGTCCCACCACACGCAGTGCAAGAATAACCACCGCCGCAGTAACCAGCGCACCGGAGGAGAGTCCCATCAGGACCGGGAAAAGAACAAAGAGCACGCCAATGCTAATTCCCATCCCCAAGGCAAATCGCAAGACAATATAAAAGAGAAATGTCCCTGAATCGTGCCGCGCCATATTCAAGACGATCCTCCACGCGGCGGGAAGTGAGATGTGTTCGGCATAAATCAATGGCGCCAAGAGGTCATCCGTCAGTGTAATGATGATTGCAACCAGCACTCCAACACCAACAACTGCTACAAGCTCGACGACCAGGAAAAGTGTAGGAACCCACTCCGGATAACCCGCGTCGCGAATAAAGCGGAGAATGCGAATTGAGGCAATAGCCGCTCCGCAAACTATTACCGCCACTGCCCCCACCACTCCCAGGAGCCAAAGGAAGTATGAGCGTCCATAGTGCTCCATACTCTTCCAGTTTTCGCGGATCGCGACCTCCCGTTTGATAACGGCATCGATGAGGACGAATCGAAGCACACAGCGAGTGTATATGAGGCTGAGCACCAGTCCCAGGCTGAAGGCAACCGCCAACACAATCAAACTGGCGTTCTGGGCCATCATCAGCCTGATGCGAAGGAGAAGGTCCGAAGCATGCAAATCAATGGGCAGGGCGCCGAAGCCCCACTGGAACGCCGCGGTGGATGTGCCTCCGCCCAGGAAAAGACACACCACGCTGAGGGTAATCCACCGGTGGCGGTCAAAGGGACGAAAAAGAAAACGAAATGTCGCGTCCCATGCAGGGAAAAGTGTCTCAATAGGGGAGAGAACACCCGCTTCATGTCGGCGGGTGGGGATGGAGCGGGGATGATGAGGGATTTGCCCGGCAACGTCCAATCGTTCATCTCTCCGGCAAATTCTAATCCAGGATCGAAAGGCGCCAGCCACTTCCTTCAACGGGCGCGGGCACAAACATTTCCCGCGGCTGGGACAAACTTCTGTTCCCGCAAAGCGGCAAATTGCCTGCCGTCCACCGCGCTAAGCTGCCTTGATCTGCTCCTGGTAGATCTGCCGCCATTCCTCGCGCTTGGCGAGAACTTGCTCTTTTGCTTCCTGGAGAGATTTATAAACCCGCTTGCCCTTCAGCAGATTGCAGGGTTGGCAGGCTGTCACCAGGTTGTCCATGCTCCGCTGGCCCCCTTTGGCATTGGGATGGACATGGTCGATGGTCAGGATCATCCAATTTTCAAAATCGTGCTGCCCATCGAGGCCGCAGTAGTAACATTTGAATTGATCTCGCCTGAAAACCTTCATCGCTTCTTCACGACTCAGGTGGGGTGAGGGTCCGGCAAAAAACTTTGCCAATCGTGAAAGGGCCATGGCTCCTCCTTCGGAGGCTGTCACTATTTACCTCTGTTGGCGTCGTTGCCAGCACGAGAAGAACCCTTCACGCCACCAGCACTCGTGGTGGCAGCGTGGAGACTGAAGTGCCTGCACGGGGCTTTCCCATCGCCCGCAGTGCGCCATTATCTTAGCGCTCTTCCGGGGGAATTGGTAGGTGGTTGGTTGGCTGAAGGATGAAAGTTGAAGGGTAAAGGAAGAATGTGAAATATATAGGACAGTGTGGAGAATGCGGATAAGCGAGAATAATAAGTACTCGTTAGGACCCGCCTGCCACTTATTGCCGCCTGCCTTCCGCCTACTGCATACTTTTCTTCATCCGTACCGCGCAGTGAGCTTCAATGTACTTACGCACCTGCGGGAGCATTCGGTGGTCCAGACAGATGTCTCGCAGGTCAGTAACCGCCATGTCTGGAAGGAATGCAAGCACACGTGCAAGCGGGGTAAGTGGATTCCGGATCAGGGCAAGGCGCAAATGATAGCGGTGCGCCCATCGGGGGTGTTGGGAAATCTGATCCACGGCCATGAGTGAATGGCCTTCGGTGGCGAGCACCTTGAGTAGCTGACCTTCGGTGAGATGGGGGTTATCGAGGGCGGCTCGGATGAGCTCCAGGTCCGATTTCATCAGGAGGCTCGAGGCGATGCGACCCGTCCCGCGCCGGGCAAGAGCGGTTTGTTGTCCGCTCGGCATGGCCACTGTCTTTTTGAGGATGGCCTCTTCCGCCACAATCTTGATGTCAGCGGGGACAGCGGGAGTCTGCGCCACGCGAAGCAGATCGAAAATGTAAAGAAATTTCATCAGGGGCAGGGACACTTGACGCGGAGTCTTGGGGTGTCTCACCAGGGCGAGCTTGATGGCGTAACTACTCTGCACAGCCTTGTGGCGGGCAAGTTCGAGAACGACCTCCTGTGCCAGGTCCTTGCGCTCAAGCAGACGGAGCAGGTCGCGCTCCTGTAAATGGGGATTGCGCGCCAGCCCAAGCAGGACATTCTTGGCGGTCTCCTGGAAAAGACTCTCAATTTCCGGGCGGGAAGAGGCGGCAACAGCCAGTTCAGCCCGTTGCCATATCCGTTCACTTGCGGTAAGGTCAGACATCAGGGACCGATTTTAGAGGGGATGGGTGCTTCGGCGCAAGGAAGATTGCAGGCGCAACGGCTGGCATTAATCCTGGGCATAAAAAGGAATTTCCGTATCGCCGTGCCGCTCAAACCCCGAAAAGAACCACCAAGTATGTAAATTCGGGGACGCCCGAAGCGCATTCCGCATCTATACAGTAGAAAAAAGAGTGCTGGTTTTGGAAGCCATAGTGAGATTTTACTTGAAAAGTCCATCAGGAATTGATATTTGGATAGGGTCAAACGAAGGATTACGAATTGTTCAACGAGCAGTTCCAGCGCGTGAGGCCCATTCGGCCTCTGGCAATATTGATAAAAAGGTGTACCCAGGTCACCTACGATTCACCATTCCAACATTGAGGTAGCTCTTCGATGAAGAAAACCACTGCGCTCTGGACCCTCACATTGCTGTTTAGCGTTTCGTCCGGCGCTATTGCGACTGAGCACGCAAACCACTCCCGCTTTTCCGGCGGAATTACCCTCATGAGCCACGTCGCAGCGCCACCCCAAGCGGCTGCCCCGCAATGGAAAAGCCGGGATGAGTATGACGCCTTCAATGCCATGACGGCAGAGAAGGATCCCAATAAGAAAATATCCCTCGCCGAGGCGTTTCTCGCCAAGTATGCCACCTCCGATTTCAAGTCAGGCGCTTACTTAACGGAAATGCAGTCGTATTACCAACTCGGCAAAAGCGATCAAGCCGTCGACGCAGCCAAGAAGGTCCTCGGCGTTGATCCGAATAATCTGGATGCTCTGGCCTTTGAAAGCTATGTGTTCCCCTTTACATTCAAGGGAACCGATGCTGATGCGGCGGCCAAGCTTTCCAGTGCGGATGGTGACGCGCACCACGGCCTGGATGTCCTCCAAAAGTTCCAGAAGCCCGCAAACGTCACCGACGAACAGTTCAAGCAGTACGTCGATCCAAAGCGTGCCCTCTTCAACAGCGCAATTGGGTTCGTAGCCTTGCAGCGCAAGGATTACCCCAACGCCATCACCGCCTTTAAAGCCGCTACCGACGGGAATCCCAGCGATGTCTACACCTTTTACCGGCTGGGGCTGGCTTATATCTATTCCACCCCGCCAGATTACGACCACGCGGTTTGGTACATCGCGCGAGCTGTCTCCCTGGCGCAAGCGGCGAAGAATCCGGCAGCCGATGACATCAACACCTACCTGAAGCGTGCCTATGTCAACTACCACGGCAACGACCAGGGACTGTCCGATATCATCACCCAGACGGCTTCCAGCGTGAACCCGCCCGATGGGTTCAAGGTGGCGGCCATGCAGGTTCCGGAAAAAACCGGAGACGCCAACAAGGACGCTTACAACGAGATGACCTTCCCCTTGAAACTGGGCGGGGAAAAGGCGCAGAAGACATGGGATGCTCTGAAGGGTCAGCCGTTGGAGCTTGCCGGTTTCGTGGATAGCGTGGAGAAGAGCCCTGACGCGGCGGATACCTACCTCGTCCGGATTGACATCCTGGATGCCTCAAAATCCCAACCGGGTACTTGGGATATTGAAGTAAAGGATACCACGCAAGCTAAAGTGACGAATTTGAGCCCTGGCGACCCCGTGCGCTTTAAGGGCACAATTTCTGCCTATACGGCAACTCCATCGCTGGTGTTGTCCGTGGATGGAACGATTGATCCAGACACGATCCCCGATGCGCCCAAGGCGAAACCGAAGGCCCCAGTCAAACATCCTCCGGTTCACCATACAACCGCTCCGAGTAACTGATATTCATGAGGCAGGGCGCTGGATTTGCCGGTGGCCCTGCCTCCTCTTAGTGGCTGCCTCTCCTCCCGGCATTTTCCCCAGATCAACCTCGATGTTCGTAGAGACGGGTCTGCCAATGGGTCGGCGGATCTTTCCCCAGGCGCGAGCTCATCCTACAATTGGGCGGGAAGGGATCAGGTTTACCAAGCGGAGATACGGCGCAAGATCAGCGGGCGGCGCGCTTGCGGCGTTTGGGCCGATGATTAAGGCCCAAGTCGTCCACCTTGCGGCTCAGGGTGTTGCGATGAATGCCCAGAGCGGCGGCAGCTTTGGAATGGTTGCCATTATTCTTTTCCAGGATCTGTTTGATGAACTTCTTCTCAAATTCTGAAACGGCATCGGTGTAGAGAATCCCCTGCTCAATCATTTGACTAACGAGGGATTCAAGTTGGTCTTTCACAGTAACACTCCGATCAATATAAGTTCATGCGAAAAGCGGATTATTGCTTCCCCAGGCCTTTATCGGTCTGAATCAGCTCATCATGGAATTTCTCGAAGCCAACGTGGAATTGGGCACGAAGACTTCCCGGCATGATAAGGGCGATGGCGCGCGCGCCCGTGGTCACATAGGGCGCCATCGCCGATTGCCGCACTGCCTCTGGTTTGATGGCGAAGGCCACGAAGACCATAAGCAGGATGGCGTCTACCAGAACGCCCCGCACCAGTCCAAAGATGCCCCCCAGGAAACGGTCAAACCATTGAATTCCAGCGGTTTTGATCAGCTTGCGCGCCACCATCCCCACCAGCGCGCCCACAATCACCACGCCCAGGAAGAGGACCAGAAATCCCAAGCCGAGAGCAATTTCATGCGATTTGGTGATATCGTCAAACCACCCTGCCGCCCGGGAATAGCCAAAAGCTGCCACTCCCAAGCCGAGCAGAACCGATCCGAGCGAGATTAACTCCTGCACGAACCCCTTCATGATGGCCGAAACAACGGAAGCCACAACGATAGCGGCAAGTATGCAATCCAGCCAGTTCCAAGTCCCCATGTGCTGACGAAATCTGCTGCGGTCTCACCTTAGCTGAGGGATTCTCCGGTCAGCAATCGATAAGCTTCGCGGTATTTCTCACTCGTTTTCTCCACCACCTCAGGCGGCAGGGGAGGCGGCGGGGGTTGCTTATTCCACTTGAGCGACTCAAGATAGTCGCGCACAAACTGTTTGTCAAACGAAGGTTGGGATTTTCCGGAAGCATACTCATTCTGCGGCCAGAATCGTGACGAGTCGGGAGTCAGAACCTCATCAATCAAAATGATTTTTCCGTTCTTGAGTCCCCATTCGAACTTGGTATCGGCAATGATGATGCCGCGGCCCTCGGCGAACTCCCGGCCTTTGCTGTAAAGCCTCAAGCTAAAATCCCGCAACTTGCCGGCGGCGTCTGCTCCAATGCGTGCGACCGTTTCCTCCCAAGTGATATTCTCGTCATGGCCGACCGTCGCCTTGGTGGAAGGGGTAAAAATTGGCGTTTCCAGGCGCGAAGCCTCTTGCAGGCCGGCAGGAAGCTTGATGCCGCACACGCTTCCCTGTGCGCGATATTCCTTCCAGCCTGACCCTACCAGGTACCCCCGCACAACGCACTCAATGGGAAAAGTCTGCGCCTTCTCCACCAGCATTGAGCGCCCCTCCAGTTGGTCCGCGAAGGGGTGCAACTCGGCAGGATAATCGGCCACGTTGGCCGAAATGAAATGATGGCGGAACTCGTCCTGAATAAGGTTAAACCAGAAACAGGAGAGCTGAGTAAGCACCCGCCCTTTGTCCGGGATCCCCTCGTTCATCACTACATCGAAGGCCGAAAGGCGGTCCGTGGCGACAACCAGCAGCTTGTCGCCGAGTTCGTAAACGTCCCGGACTTTTCCGCGAGAGAAAAGGTTGACGCCGGGAAGATTTGTTTCCAACAGAACACTTTGTTTTTTTGATGGCATGGGTTTGGCTTAGAGCAGGGATATTCTAAAACAACGTGAAGGGTTGTCAAAGGAAAAAGCACACAGGAATTTTTAGTCCCAACCACGGAAAATTGGGATGAGAGTCAACTAGCCAGGCTTGGCGTGGAGTCGAGCCCAGCCGCACCAAATGAGGGCGTAGCCTTTACGCCGGCACCGCAACAGGGTCACGCTCATAAGCATCAAAGCGCACAGAGACAAGGCGGGAGACGCCCGGCTCTTCCATGGTGACTCCGTACATGACTTTGGCGATCTCCATGGTGCGTTTGCTGTGGGTGATCAGGATGAACTGCGTATGGTGGCTCATGTGCTGAATCATACGCGTGAATCGATCGACGTTCGATTCGTCCAGCGGAGCGTCCACTTCGTCCAGTACGCAGAAGGGGCTTGGAGTGTAGCGAAAGATGGCGATCAGCAAGGCTAACGCAACCAGGGCCTTCTCACCCCCGGAAAGCAGCAGCACATTTTGCAGGCGCTTGCCGGGAGGTTGCGCCACCAAGTCGATTCCGCTTTCGGCGTCAGCCTCATCGGCCAGTCGCATTTCTCCGATTCCGCCCCCGAATAGTACCCGGAAAGATTCCGCAAAGTAGGTGTTGATGGCCTTAAACGCCTCCAGAAACTGCTGGCGTGACACCTGATCAATTTCACGAATGGCTTGAGTGGTGTCTTCGATGGAGGAGAACAAGTCCTGACGCTGGGTTTCGAGGAAAGTCAAGCGCTCTTCTGCCTCCTGGAGTTCCTCCAAGGCCATCATGTTGACCGGCCCCAAACTTTCAATGCGGGCCTTGAGTTGGCGCAACTCTTCTTCCGCCAGCTGCAAGGCCTCGCCGGCCAAAACCGCTTCGGGCGCCAGTTCCGCCAGTAGGGTGGTGGCGTCAGCGTTCAATTCGTCACGGCACTGCTGCGCATGGTGGGCCAGGTCGGATTCCGCCCGCGCCAGCGCCACTTCCGCTTCCGAGCGCTTTTGCCGCCGGGCCTCGAGCTTCGCGCGCGCCGCATCCACTCGTGGACCCAGAGTATCGCGTTGGGAGCGTATGGTACGGGATTCCTCTTCCCACCCCTGCAGTTGGGCCCGGGCCGCTTCTAACTCCAGTTGCAATTGCTGCAGCCGGAGCTGGTGAGCCTCGCTTTCCTGCCCCAAGTGCTCGCGCTCCTGCTGCCAAGTCTCCTTTTGTTGGTCCAACCGGGCAATCCGGTTGTGGTAGTCGTTTGCCGCTGCCACCAGCCGGGCTGCCTCGGTCTCGGCCGCTCGTGTTCTCTCCTCCAGCGCCCGGGCCGCGGATTGGGCGTTGGCACTTTCCTGCGCCAGGCGGTCCAGGTTGGCCCGATAATCGCGTGCCTGCTGCGTTGCCAGCGCGATGGCCTCCTCCCGTTGGGCACGGGCGGCGGCGGCGGTCTCCAGTTCGGCGCGCAAGGCTGCTTGGCGTTCCTCCGCACAGGCCCGATCGCTTTGCAATACAGCTGCTTCGGAGATAAGTGCATCGAGTTGCTTGCGGGTGCGATCGCACGTCTCGCGCGTCTGGCGCAGCTTCTCGTCCGCAACAACCGCCTTCTTCTCAGCTTCCATTTTGCTGCTGACCAGGCTTTTCAATTGCTCGTCCAGGCGTTTTGCCAGTGCCGTGGCTTCTGCCAGTGCGGCTTCGCTGGCGCGAATCTGTGCTTCCAATTCCGCCGTACGCCGCTCCAACTCACGAAAGTCACGCCGCAACGCCAGGGGACCGGCGCTTGAACCCTTGCCGCCGGAAACCATGCGATGGTGGTAGTGCGCACCCGTCAACGTCAGAAAGTGGCAATCTGGGTAAGCACTTGCCAAGCGTTCGGCGGCCGCATCGTCTTCCACCACATAGGCGTTGGAGATGGCCGGGAGAATCAGATCGCCATTCAAACCCAATTTGGATTCAAAGCGCACCAACTCGCGGATGGCTGCCACAACCCCGGACTCAGTGCGGACCGGCGAGTCGCTACCTCCATGCGCGTGTCCGCTGGCGGGCACATGGGTTACGAAGAAGGTGGAGCGCCCCTTGCCCTGGGTCTGCAACAAGGCAATACCGGACCGCGCCTGGTCATATTGTCCCACCACCACGCATTCCAGCTCCTGCTTCAGGAACTCTTCCACCACCTCTTCGTAACCGGGGGAGACTTCCACAAAGTCGGCAAGCAGCCCAATGGGTTGGAATTGGTGTCCCTCGGCTGCAATTTCGCCTGAAAGCAAGCGCCGCACACTTTCCGTGCTATAGGCGTGCCGTGCCAGGGACTGCTCCAAGGCTTCTTTGCGGGCCATGCTGCCGGAATAGTCGCGGCGTAGCGCCTCAAGCTTGGAACGGTGGGAAACCTCTTCACTCCGAGCCTGTTCCAGGTCGGAGGTGGTTTGGGAGACGGAATCCGCCAGCTCCGCCAGTGTGCTGGCATCGCGTTGATGGTCGGAAATATAAGCCGCCAACTCTGCAGCGAGGCGGGTATGCTCCACTTCGCTACGAGCCTTCTCCGCATGGACGCGAGCCGCCTGGCGCTCCACGGCCAAGCCCGCCTCTTCCGCCTGCACCAGGTGGTTGCGCAGCTCCGCCGCATGGCTGACCACTGACATCAGGGACTGGCGGCAGGTTTCAACCTCTTGTTCCGCGGCTCCAAGCTGGAAGTTCAAATCCTCCTGACGCATCACAACTTCGGCTAAAGTGTCCTTTGCCGCAGTAAATTCCTGCCGGAGTTTCTCCACCTGCTCCGTGCGCTCGGCCGTCTGCTGCTCAAGAGTGGTAAGCTGCGCCTGAAGTTCGGCGCTTTCGCGCCCTGCCTCCTCCGCCCGCGCGCCGAGGTTTATCGATTGTTGCCGCACCTGCTCCAGGCGTGAAAGCAAGCGCTCGCGCTCCAACCCGCCCTGCGAAAGGCTCTCACGACATTCAGTGAGTTGGTCTTCCAGAGTTTCATAGCGCTGGGTAGCGCCCTTCTGTTCCTGCTCCAGCACTTCCAATTCCTGCGCTGCCTCAAGGCATGTCTCCTGCACCAGGGCGAGTTCCGACGTCAGGCGTTGGAACTCAACTTCCAGAGCTTTCAAGCGGGAGGTCAGGACGGACTTCAAGCGGCCGCGCAGCTCATCGTGAAGCTCCTTGTACCGCCGCGCTTTGGACGCCTGGCGCTTAAGGGAGCCCACCTGCTTGGTGACTTCTTCCAGAATGTCAGCGATGCGCGAAAGGTTCTGGCGCGCCGATTCCAGCTTGGCTTCCGCCAGCCGCTTGCGGGTCTTGAATTTGGAAACACCAGCGGCTTCTTCCAAGATCAGTCGGCGATCTGACGGTTTTGAGCTGAGGATCTGGCCGATGCGGCCTTGCTCAATGATGGCATAAGACTCCGGGCCCAGGCCCGTCCCCATAAAGAGGTCCTGAATATCGCGTAAGCGGCAGACTTCGCCATTGATCAGATACTCACTCTCGCCTGACCGGAAGAGCCTGCGCGTGACTGTGATTTCGCCCGAGCGGGGATGGATTTTTCGGGGCTTTTGTTCCGGTCCGTGGCCGTTGCCGTTGCCATTCCCATTACCGTGACCGTTGCCGTTGCCGGAGGTTTCTGGCTCGAAAGGTTCGGCTTCTCCTACGACAGCCTCAATCTCTTCAGGGATCGACTCCAGTTCTTCCGGCAGTCCCGCCTCGTTATATTCAGGATTAATCAGGGTCATGCTGACTTCGGCCATGCCCGTGGGAGGGCGCTTGCCCGTGCCATTGAAAATGACGTCGGACATGCGCTCGCCGCGCAGTGAGCGCGCACTCTGTTCACCCAGCACCCAAGTGATAGCATCGGAAATGTTGGACTTCCCGCACCCATTCGGTCCCACGACGGCGGCGACACCATCGGCAAACTCCAGGCGCGACCGGTCCGCGAAAGATTTAAAGCCCAACAATTCGAGTTTTTTCAGCTTGTACAAATGACTTCCTTCCTACGCAGGCACTCGGCCCGTCGCCGCTGCCATAACCTGGTGGGGCTAAACCTAAAATTCGGCGCTATCTCACGCCATCAAAATATGAACTCTTGCCCGGGGAAATGCAGAGTGGCTGGCGCCTACACGCCCATGAATCTTCCGCTCGATTGGCCAGTGAATTTCTGACCCAAAACCTGCCCACTTCGACTCCGTCAGTGGGTATGATGCCTGCTCTACCCCTGACGCCAGCGCCCCCGGCAAGTTCGTTGAATAATTACCATATTGGGGGGCGCTTGTAAAGGGCGAAAACCGCAATATTTCGCGGTTTAGATAGGGGTTAACCCCTATATGTAGTAGGGTTAACTTTTCGTGGGTTTCACCAGATAATCATCCATCCAGCCGAGAATGAGCTTGCGCATCTGGGGAAGCTCCCAATGCGGGCAATCAAACAGTTCGATATGGCAGTCCTCCTCCTTCCCGTACCTTTGATAGAGCGGGAGGAGGTAATGGCGGACCCGCTCCACCCCGGCGGGAGGAGTCAGGCCATCCAGGCGCCCGTTTACGCTCAGGTGGGGGCGAGGCACGATGAGTTCATTGATCTGCGCCGTCTGGAAGTGCTTGAGAAGCGATGGCACGTAATAGTAGACGCCATGCCCGCTCAGGTTGTGAATCCTGGTCAGCTCTTCGAAATCGGTGAGGCAGCAGACATCCATGCAGGCCCGCACCCGCGGGTCGAGCGCCGCCAACCACCATGCCTTGGATGCCCCCATGGACATTCCCAACACCCCTAAACGGTTGGCGTCCACTTCCGGGCGGCTGGCCAGATAGTCCATGGCGCGGAATTCATCGAACATCATCATTCCATAGAGGACCTGGCCGTTCCAAAGCATGGACTTGAAGGTATCTTCTTCCCCCCTGTGGCCGTCCTCGTCGTGTTTCCGTTCGCCGAAACACCAACTGTCAATGGCCAGAGTCACCAATCCCTTCTCGACACAGACCGGAGCATAGGCGGGTTGGGCGTCAACCCCGTTCAGGAGCTGTTCCTTGCCCAAATCATACATTCCGGCATGCCAGTGGATTTAGAGCAGGCCGGGAGCCTGTGCCGCACGCTTGTCAGGGATCAAAAGCAAAGCGGAAACCGGTTCGACGCCGTTCAGGTCGAGGACCAGCCGTTCAAGCGTGTAGCCTTCGTGTTTCTCTGTGGACAGAACCTTCGCCGGGCCGGGTTTGTGATCCCAAGGCAATTCTCCCAGCAAACTCCAAAGTTCCTTGCGCCGCTGGGCTTGGAAAGCTTTGAATTCAGCGAAGGTTTCCCCTGGCTGTGAATTGCCTGCCATGGGCTGTGATCCTCCCAGTGCCAATATTGCAGCGGATTGCTTTAAGAAATCCCGGCGATCAGATGCGGACATCCGTGTCCTCCGGCTTGGCGGGATAGCTCCCAACCAACCTCAGGATTTAGCAGGCGCAGGTGCAGGCTTCCAGCGTAGAATCGGCTTGCGGGCGGCGCCCACTTCGTCGAGGCGGGTGACTCTTGCAGTGTAGGGAGCCTTTAAGACAAATTCGGGGTCTTGCTCCACCTCTTCGGCGATGGCTTGGAGGGCGTCGATGAATGCGTCGAGCTCCTCTTTGCTGGCGCTTTCAGTGGGTTCGATCATCAGCGCGCCCGGCACGATCAGGGGAAACGCCGTGGTGTAAGGGTGGAAGCCGTAATCGATGAGCCGCTTGGCGATGTCCATGGTGTGAACGCCCTTTGCCGCCTGGCGACGGTCGGAGAAGACGCATTCATGCATGCAGGGCTTGTCGTAAGGAAGGTCGTAGGAATCGCGCAACTGGGTGCGGATGTAGTTGGCGTTCAACACAGCGTCTTCGGTGGTCTGGCGCAGTCCCTCCGGGCCGTTGGCCAGCATGTAGGCAAGGGCTCGCACCGCCATGCCGAAGTTTCCCGTAAAGGCTTTGACGCGGCCGATGGAACGAGGGCGGTCGTGATTCAGGCAAAATGTCCCATCTGCCGACCTCTCCACAATGGGGGAGGGAAGATATGGCTCCAAAAACTTCTTCACCGCCACCGGGCCGGAACCAGGGCCACCGCCTCCGTGCGGAGTTGAGAACGTCTTGTGCAGGTTCAGGTGCATGACGTCGATGCCAAAGTCCCCGGGCCGCGTCACTCCCACCAGAGCATTCATGTTGGCGCCGTCCATATAGACCAACCCGCCCCGGGCGTGGACGATATTCGCAATCCGGGCGATTTCAGTCTCGAAAATTCCGAGAGTATTGGGATTGGTCAGCATCAGCCCCGCCACGTCGGAATCCATGGCGCGGGCGAGGTCAAAAACATCGATGCAACCCTGCTCATTCGACTTGAGATGACGAACTTGATAGCCGGAGATGGCAACACTGGCCGGATTGGTGCCGTGGGCCGAGTCGGGAATCAGAATGTACTTGCGGGCATCGCCGCGGGCGGCAAGGCAGGCGTGAATCATCAGGATGCCGGTCAGCTCTCCCTGCGCGCCGGCGGCGGGCTGAAGGGAAACGGCGTCCATGCCAGTGATTTCCTGAAGGCAGCGGGCGGTTTCATGCAAAATGCGCAGGCAGCCCTGAGCCAGGACTTGTGGCGTGTAAGGATGCTCCGTGGCCACGCCCAGCAACCTTGCCACGCGTTCATTGATGCGGGCGTTGTATTTCATTGTGCAAGAGCCAAGCGGATAAAGGCCCGTATCGACGCCGTAATTCCACGTCGATAACCGGGTAAAGTGGCGGATGATCTCCAATTCAGAGACTTCAGGAAAGCCTGCAACCTCGTCGCGCGCCATGTCCGCTCCAAACGCCTCGACAGGAGAGACGGGGGGAACGTCCAAAGGCGCCAACTCCACTCCAACTTTGCCGGGCGAGGTGCGCTCAAAGATCAGGCGTTCATTGCGATTGACGTGAGGTCGAGCGACGCGGGTTCGATTTGGCATTTCCATAAGTTCTCGTTCAATACTCTTGTGAGCCCGCCGGCCGACGGACGCCATACTGTGGCCCATGGCGAGAGCCATGGGTGAAAAATCTGACTCAAGGATCTCTGAGCCCCGGAAGGGGCGACCTCATTGCATGAATCGATCGAGGTTTTTCTGCCGGCACTCACGTGGCTGGAAAACCTGTTCTTTTCCGTGATCCCACGGCTTTCGCCGCGGGCTACATTATCTCGCCACTGCCGTGGCTCAGCCTCCGCAATCCACTATGGGGCTTCAGGCCTGTTCTTTCTAACTACCGACAACGGACGATTCGCTACTGCCGATTCACAACTTCCACCAGCCGATCAATTGCCTTTCGGCTCACCAATTCCGTAAAGCACATCAGCAGATGGTTCGGAAGTTCAGGATAGAATTCGCCTAAATTCAGGCCGCCAATGATTTTTTCGCGCCGTAAATCCTCCAGTAGGCGCTCAGCATCGCCGGGAACCTTGACCACAAACTCATTAAAGTGCGGAGCGGCAAAAGGTGTAGCGAATCCGGGGGCAGCTCGCAATTGCGCTGCGGCGTAATGCGCCTTGGAGAGATTTTGCTCCGCCAATTGGCGCAAACCGATTTTGCCCATCAGGGTGAGGTAAATGGTGGCTGCGAGGGCACATAGCGCTTGATTGGTGCAGATGTTCGAGGTGGCTTTCTCCCTCCGGATGTGTTGCTCGCGGGTGGCCAGCGTCAGCACAAAGCCACGACGGCCTTCCGTATCAACGGTTTGGCCCACCAGGCGCCCCGGCATCTGGCGCAGGAACTTCTCCCGGGTTGTCATGAAGCCCACGTAAGGCCCCCCATAGCTCACCGGCACTCCAAACGACTGCGCTTCGCCACAAACAATATCCGCATCGCTGGGAGGCTTGACCACCGCAAGTGAAAGTGGCTCGTTAATCGTGACGATCAGCAGTGCGCCCTTTCGATGGGCAATGGAGGCGACCTCCGGGATGCGCTCCAGCGTGCCGAAAAAGTTAGGCGACTGCACCACAACGGCGGCAGTGTGGGAGTCCACAGCGGATTCAAGCTGGGCCAAATCAATTTGTCCAGACACAGCGTAGGGAACTTCCACCAACTCCACGTTCTGGTTCTGCATGTAGGTGCGAACAATTTGGCGATATTCGGGGTGCAGCGTTTTCGCCAGCACCACCCGCTGGCGGTGGGTGACGCGCATGGCCATTAGCGCCGCTTCGGTGGTGGCGGTGGAGCCGTCCCAGAGCGAGGCGTTCGACACCTCCATGCCTGTGAGCTGCGTCATCATGGTCTGGAATTCAAACATCGCTTGCAGGGTGCCCTGGGCGATTTCCGCCTGGTAGGGGGTGTAGGCGGTAAAGAACTCGCCGCGCGAAAGCATGGCGTCAACCACGACAGGGCAATAGTGGGAATAGGCGCCGGCGCCCAGCAGCGAAACATAGTCGCAGCTGCTTTCAGCGGCGGCTTGCCGGAAGAAATCCAGAATTTCGCTTTCGGAGAGCGGCCCGGGAAGGTTCAGTTTTCCTTTAAGCCTCAGATCGGAGTGAATCTGCTCAAAAAGCTCATCGATGTGAGCGTGCCCGGTGGCCGCCAGCATGGCCTGGCGATCCGCCGGGGAGTTCGGCAAATAGCGCATTAATGGGCCTTTTCCTGTGCGATGTAGGCCTCGTATTCATCCGCCGTCATCAGCTTGTCAATTTCGCGGCGGTCATCGAGGTGCACGCGGATCAGCCAGGCGTCGCCATGGGGATCGGTATTCACAAGTTCTGGGTTGTTCTGGAGCTTGCTGTTGACCGAGGTCACCTCGCCATTCACGGGCGAGTAAAGTTCGGAAACGGCTTTGACGGACTCGACCGTTCCAAAGGACTCCCCTGCCCCCACGTGATCGCCCGGCTTGGGGAGCTCCACGAAAACAACATCACCCAGTTCTTTTTGCGCGTAATCGGTGATGCCGATGGTCCCCACGCTCTCGTCCACTTGAATCCACTCGTGGTCCTTGGTGTAAAGGAATTCTGGAGGGTACATGTTCCTCTCCTTTGTGTTTTCGCCCTGAGCGTTCCGGGAGCTAGGAAGCGGGTTCGGGCGTCCTTCTTCGGGGTAACCTGGAGGCGGCGGAATTTATCCCCATCTTATCGGGACGCCACCATCTGACGAGGTAAACTCGCCGTTACAACTGCTTACTTCGACCGTTTGTAGAAAGGCAATGAGACGATTTGCGCGTTTGCTTGCCGTCCTCGGACCTCAATCTGTATTTCCCGGCCCACTTCCGCGAATTCAGGGGGCACGTAAGCCATGCCGATGTTCTTCTTCAGATACGGAGCGGGGGAACCGCTGGTTACCTTGCCCACCGCCTTGCCTCCAACACAGGCCGGGTACCCATCGCGCGCCGGAGCTCGATCCGTCATCTCAAACCCGATCAGCTTCTTCAAGGTTCCCTCCGTCCGCTGGCGCAGCAACACATCTCGGCCGGTAAAATCGCCCTTATCGAGTTTCACGATCCAGCCGAGATTCGCCTCAATCAGCGTGGTATCTCCGTCCAATTCGTGCCCGTATAGCGCGTAGCCTGCTTCCAACCGCAGCGTATTGCGCGCACCGAGGCCTGCCGGAATCAGCCCTTCCGCCTTGCCCGCATCAAGTAGCGTGTTCCAAACCTGCTCGGAGGAGGTGGGCGGGAAGTAGAATTCAAAACCATCCTCACCCGTGTACCCCGTGCGAGCCAGAATGCCTTCAACTCCGGCGCAACGGGCCTGCCGGAACCAGTAATACTTCAAATCCGCCGGATGAGTATCCGCCACTTTCGCGAGAATTTCCAGTGCGCGCGGGCCTTGCAGCGCGATCTGCGCATATTGGCTGGAAACATTCAGCACATCGGCGCCAAAGGAATTGCATTGCACCATCCAGGCGTAGTCGCGATCCGTATTCGCGGCGTTCACACAGAGCATGTAGTGTTCGGGCGCAAAACGGTGCACCACGCAATCGTCAATACAACTGCCATTGGGCAGCATGAGCGCGCTGTATTGGGCCTGGCCATCCTGCAAGTGGGAGACATCATTGGAGGTGACGTGCTGAAGCAGAGCCAACGCCTGGGGACCGCGAACCTCAATCTCTCCCATGTGGCTGACGTCAAATATGCCGGCGGCTGTGCGCACCGCAAGGTGCTCGCGGGTGATGCCGGAGTATTCCACCGGCATGTCCCAACCGCAGTAATCCACCATCTTGGCGCCACTCGCCCGATGGATGGCATTCAATGCGGTCTGTTTCAACGGAGCTCCCGCCACTGCGATCAAGTTCATAACTCCAATTTATGCGTGAATCCTGTGCAGAATTTCAACCTAACACAGTCGTCTTAGACCGGTCAAGGCAGCGGCGCCCGCCGCTTGAAATGACCACGTTCTTTGCTCTGGGATGCGCAAGGGTGAACTCTTTCTTTTTTGACTTTCTAGCGGTTTCGTAGATTGACTGAATCAAATGGCCAAGCGCGACCAAGGCACGGCTCGGGACCGGGTAGACGGGAATTTTCGGACAATTTGGCGGTTGGCAGCAAAATTGTCCAGCCGATTTTCCCGGAGTTCATGAGGCCAAGCCTGACTCTGGAAATGATTTGGCTGCACTTTTGGCGGGCTAGATGGGGAAAGATCGGGACAATTTTCCCGGACTGAAATCTGCCGCGGGGGCGCTCCGTATTCGACTCTGTGCCACTCGTCGATTCGATTGGCTTTGCCGCCTGGCATTTTTTGCGTTCCATTGTTTTCATAGATATCGCCGGATGCACCTTCATTTTTGGAGCAGAAGCTAGAAGCCGGGAGCTGGAAGTTAGAATTTTGAGCACCTTCTGATCGCCGGAAATTTTGGGCCTCATCCCTCAGTCTGCTTCCTAGTGTGGTGTCCACGAAATAGATGGACACTGCTTGCGGCGTAGCGCCGTCCTCTAGTGTTTAATGCCAAGACATCCTT
>PLSX01000280.1 GCA_003165315.1 Acidobacteriota bacterium | reverse complement strand
CTAGACCATAACTTCGGCAACAACGATACTCTGTTTGGTGCTTTCTATTACAACCGGGCGACCGAGGATAAACCCTGCGGCCTGCCCAATAGCTGCAATTTGTTAAATGCACATGGGCGCATCGTCAATATCAACTACACGCATATCTTCAGCCCCACCCTGCTTCTGACTGTCCATTACATGCACATGTTGGACGACTCCTCTTTCCTGGAAGGGACCCCGCTGGGAACAACCGTGCTGGCGGCGTTGAACGCGACTCAGTTCGAACCGGTGAGGGACAATTACCCCTTTGTTCCCTATGGAAGTCTTTCACCTCGATTTAGTGAACCGACACAGTTCGCTGTGCCCTTGGGCCCTTTCCACACCCATGCCATTAATGCCGACCTGCAAAAAATCGCAGGCAAGCACACCATCGGCGCCGGCTACCTGGCGTACCATATCCACAGCTTTGACGATGGATGGGGGGAGAACCAGAACTTTGACCAATTCCCCACCAGCGCAATTACCGGGCCAGGTTCCAACGAGGCTGCAACCGGTGACGGTTTGGCCAGCCTGCTGCTCAACGTTCCCTCTTCTCTTGGAGGGTTTGAGGGACGAACCTACGCCAACACCACGGATCTGTGGCAGGGCATCTACCTGCAGGATAAATGGCAAGCTTCCAAAAAATTGAGCCTCACTTTTGGCATCCGCTGGGACTACATTCCGCCTATGCGCTTCAAGGACAACCAGGATTCCGGTTGGAGCAACAACTGCTCCTGCTTCCTGATTACCCAGCCCTACGGATCTCTTTTCCCCTTCGCCAATGTGCGGCAGCGCTACTTTGACTCGCAATGGAAGGAATTCCAGCCGCGCTTCGGGTTTGCCTATGGTGTGACGCAGAAGTTGGTGGTCCGCGGTGGATTCGCCATCTTTACTGACCATGGCGGCAACCTGATTCAGGAAACCCAGGATGATCGCATCGCCTGGCCATGGGGAGTCGAGGTGGGTGGCTATGTCAACGAAAACCGCGGAGTTCCCAACCTGTTCTACAACAACCCGCCTGGAGCCGCTACTTTCTTCCCGTCGCCCACCAACCTTAATGGTTTGAGCATATTTGGTGGTGCCAACAACAGAAACAAAACGCCCACCTCTCTGCAATGGAATTTTGGGGTGCAAGAGCAGCTTAGCAACAGCACCACGGTGACGGTGGATTACGTCGGATCGAGGGACAACCACACAGTCCTGAATTATAATGACAATTCACCTCAGCCCGGGCCTGGGCCCCTTGCTGCGCCTCGGTTGCCTTATGCAAATGTCATTCCCGATTTCGCTTACGACACCAACATCGGGTATTCCAGTTACAATGGTCTCGATGTGACTGTGGAAAGAAGATTTTCGCAAGGCCTCACTTTCCTTGCTTCCTATGCCTGGTCACACTGCCTGGATCTCAACAGCGGCCTCTATGACGGTGATCCGCTGCCGAATCCCAACAACCTCAGGTCGCTTTGGGGAAATTGTGATATGGACTATCCCAATGTCCTGACATTCAACGCCGTCTACAACCTGCCTTTTGGCAAAGGACAGCAATTCGGAGGTTCGATGTCCGGAGCCACCAATGCCGTCCTGGGTAATTGGCAGTTGGGAGGCATCCTCGCAGCCAACAGTGGTGGGCCATTTAGTGTGACTCTGCCTTTTGATAACGCTAATACGGGCATCGGTGGGCAGTTTGCCGAAGAAGTTTCAAACCCCCGGCCTTCGGGCTTCAACCCCAGTCAAACTGCGTGGTACGATCCGAATGCCTTTGCGGCTTGTGCTCCTTACACCTATTGCAACACCGGTAGGAACATCCTCAGGGGGCCTGGACGCGTTGACTTTGACCTCTCACTCTCCAAGAACTTTAAATTCACAGAATCCAAGGCTCTGGAAATTAGAATCGAGTCCTTCAACCTTTTCAACCGGGTGAATTTTGCATCTCCCGGTGGGGGAGCGCAGGGTAGCTTCACCAACTTCGGAGGCGCTGCCAGTGTTTCCGAGGGTACACCGAACTATATGTCCATCTTTGCTGCCGGACCTGGAAGAGAAATCCAGTTTGGCGCCAAGCTCCATTTCTAGAACTGCAAGGGAGGAGGCTCGGGCATCCACCCCCGGGCCACCCTCTCAAGTCTGCCACGGCACCTGGGGGAACACTTCCCCAGGTGCCTGGTTTTTCCCGGGGTAGGCTGTTTCCAATAGGGGTTAACCCGTTCGTTCCGCATCGAATTGCACCTTGGGACGGTTCCCGAAAAGACCGGGAAAGGCCACGAACCACTTCTGTATTTCAGTCGATTCCCGTGAGTTGACCTCCACTCCGTGATGATTCAAGACCCACACGACCAGGCAAGGCCCTACCTACAATCTCCTTTTGCTTCAGAGAGTAATCATCTTGCGGGTGGACCTGAGAGACGGAAAAGCAAGCTAAAAGGCAAAAGGGATAAGTGAAAAGGCCGCCTGTATGGCGTGGCGGAGCCCTGGAGTTGGAGCTTGGCCCTTCAGGCCACATGCGAGTGGGCGAGTAGGATGCCCATTCCGAGACGGCATCCGAATCCGTGATGAAAAATGCCGGCTGATGCGTGATAATCCATCCATGAAAATGGCCGTCAAACATCACTTCCATATTTCGGCACTCCTTGGGTTTTTGCTCCTGCCCATTTGCCCTCTTCTCGCCCAGGCGCCTGAGCCTGCGAATCAAAAACCATCGGAAGCGTACGATGCTGGCATGCGATTGCTGCGCGAGAAGCGTTACGCCGAAGCCTTGGAACAGTTTCAACAGGAGGAGAAGATCGCACCGCAGCTTCCCCAGGGGGCCATGGGGCAGGGAATTGCCCTGGCGCTGCTCGGCCGTCTTCCCGAAGCGAGTACCGCGCTGGGCCGCGCCTTGCAGATTGATCCGACGGATTGGATGGCACGCCGCGAACTCGGTATCGTCGAATGGCAGCTCAACCAGAAAGACCTGGCGGCAAAGGACTTGGCGGAGATCGTCAAGCTGTTTCCCAAAGACGCCGCAGCCACCTCACTGCTTGGGCAATATGAGGCGGAGCGAGGAAACTATGCACAGGCGGTCACATATTTTGCCGCAGCTCCGACGCAGGTGGCGGCCAATCCTCGGCTGAGGCTAATGGACGCGGAGGCGCTGCTAAAGACGGGGCACTTGGACGAAGCCCGGGAGCAATTGGCGGGGCTCAATGGCCAGCCTGGCCTGACAGTGGAGGAGAGGTTCCGGCTCGGTTGGTTGTTGGGGCAGTCTAAACAGTATCCGGAAGCCATCCAGGTTTTCAAATCCTTGCTCGCTGACTATCCTGATCAGCGAAAGGTGCATTATGGCCTCGCCCTCGCCTACTTTGAACAGAGCGACTATGCGGCTTGCGTTGAGACCTTGAAGGATTACGCGCGCGCCGACAACACCAGTGCCCAAATCCTCAGTCTTCTGGGCGTGGCGGAGGAAAAAAATGGACATACCGAGGAAGCCTATCAAGCCTTTCGGCAAGGAATTGAACAATTTCCCACTGACGCTGAATCCTACCTCGACCTGGCCACGCTTGGGGCCGTGCACCTGAACTACGATATCGCTCTGCCCGCGCTTGCCGCAGGCATGGAGAGGATTCCAGGCGACTACAAGCTCTTCCTAGCCAGCGGCCTTCTGCACGATCTCAAAAGCCAGCATGACATTGCTCAAACCGAATATCAGAAGGCCTTGGCTCTGGCGCCGGATCGGGCCAGTATCTATGTGGCGCTGGGAATGTGCTACGAGGATGAGGACAAATATTCCGATTCTGTGGCAATTCTGCAACAGGCCGTCGACCGGAAGATCAACGACGTGCTGGTTTACTACTTCTTGGCTGATGCGCTTTTCCGTCAGGGAATTGCGCCCAATACTCCGCAGTATGAACAGGCTAAAGCTGCGGTTGAGGCTGGGTTGATTATCGATCCGGGGTACGCGTTTTCGTACCTTCAAAGGGCGAAATTGGAGATGATGACAAATCGCACCCAGGAAGCCATCGCCGACCTCGAACACGCGCGCACTCTAGAGCCGAACTCGCAGCCAATCCTCTATCAATTGGCGAATGCCTACCGTCGTGTGGGCAAAAAGTCTGAAGCAGACAAGCTTTTGGCCTCGGTTGTGGCAAGCAATAAAAAGGAAGACGAGGGTGAAAGGGTGCGCACGCTGGAGGGGATCATGGTCGGCATCTCGTCCAAGGATGGCACTGCACCATGATTAGAAGTGGCCATTAAGCAGAAAGCGGTGGGCAGAAGATGGGATTGCCTGCCTCGAAGGGCTCGTCAGGTCACCGTGCGACCGCTGGTTTCGTAAAAGATTAGGAAAGGGGCACATGATGAAATCGCTTTTAGTTCGGCTTACTCCGGTATTATCGGGGATACTCCTACTTATTTGCCCTATCCCAAGGGCCAGGGCTGCCTCAAACGTGGTCTGGCAAATCGGTAGATTTGACGAGTCCTCAATCGAGTTCTCTCAGGGGCCGCTCTTCAGCGTTCATTACCCCGAAGCTCCCGTAATCTTTGTCATCGGCAAAAGCACGCCCGAAAAAGACTGGCCAGCCTTTCAACCAGGTGATGCCAATGGGTCCGCAGGGTATCATCCCTATCCCTTCACGGTTCAGTTCGATTTAGGCAATGTCCCTAAAGGCCTCTACACCCTGAATGTGGCGCTCCTAGTTGAAACGGCCCGTGTCCCAGCATTGCGAGTGGGCATCAACGGACACGAGGGGCTTTTCTATCAGCATCCAAAGCTAAACTATGCGGGCGGCGACCTGTTGAACCTGCGCCTCGCGACTTACGCTGCTGATACCATCACGCTTGATTTTCCCGCCCGATTTCTTCAGCAGGGAACGAACAAGATTGTCCTGACTGCGGTGGATGACCCCCTGGCCCGTGATGATGAAACCGGCCCGGGCATTACCTACGACGCACTCTCGCTCGAACAGAACCCTGTCGGAAAATACGTTGACGCTGAAGTAAAGGCTGAGGTTGAGCCGACCATCTTCTATGTGCATCAGGGCAGTAGATTGGCGGAACTAGTGGACGTTTATGTTCGCCACAATTCGCCTTTGAAAAGCGGTGCAGTGACGCTGGCAACTGGCGGGCAGAAGATTCAGCACACCCTCACCACGGGCAAGGATTACGGCGAACAGCTTGTTGAACTCCCTGTGCCAGAGTTGACTTCGCCTACATCTGCCGAACTCACCGTTACCCTCAACGGCCGCGCGCGCCACTTTTCCGAGGTCATTACTCCCAGCAAAAAATGGACAGTCTTCGCCGTTCCGCATGAGCACATCGATGTTGGATATCCCGATTACCAGTCGAAAGTGGCGGAAGTTCAAAGCAGGGTGTTGGATGAAGCCATTGACTTAATCCACGAACACCCGGATTTCCGTTTCAGCCCCGATGGCTATTGGAGCGCGCGCCAATTCCTTTCCGGACGAAGTAAGGAGCGGCAGGAAGAGCTTTTCCAAATGGTGAAGGACAAGAAGATTTTTGTCCCCACGCAGGAGGCAAGCCTGCTCACAGGTTTCCCCGCACTGGAGACGTTGATCCGCTCACTCTACCCGGGCTTCCAATTCAACCAGGAACATGGTGGCAGCGGCGATTACGCCAACATCACCGATGTGCCCTCTTATACGTGGTCGTATGCCTCGATCATGGCAGCGGCGGGGTTGAAGTACTTTTTCTCCGGCAGTGACAACGGCAGGGGGCCGATTCTTGTTTACAGTCACCTCAACCAGAAGTCGCCATTCTACTGGCAGGGCCCTGACGGCGGAAAGATACTGATGTGGTATTCGTTTGGCTATTCTCAGGTGTCGGAATTATTTGGCTTGAAACCGCTAATGGCCGCGGGACGCGAATCTCTGCCGCTCTTCCTGCAAACCTATTCGGGCCCTGATTACAAGTCCGACGCCGTGATCCTTTACGGAACGCAGGTGGAAAACACGGACCTCTTCCCGCAGCAAGCCACCATTCCCGAAGAGTGGGGCAAGCTCTACGTCTACCCGCGCATTCAATACTCCGGATTTGTGGATGCGCTGAAATACATTGCCGCGCAAGCAGGGGATTCCATTCCCGTGGTTCGGGGCGATGGCGGCCCCTACTGGGAGGATGGCATTATTTCCGTCACCCACTCCGCCACTCTGGAACGCGAGACCGAGCAGCGGGCGCTGGCGGCTGAGAAGTTCTCAACCATCAGCACGCTTGTGAATCCACGCCTGCAGCCTGATTCCACAATCCTCAAGCAGTTGTGGAATGACATGGTTCTCTTCGATGAGCACACTTTTGGCGCCGACCGCAGCATATCGGATCCAAAGAGCGAGGAAGGTTTGGGCCAACTCGCAACCAAAGTGCATTTTGTCGCCGACGCCAGCCAGAAGCGCGAGTATGTGATGCGCCGCGCCCTTGACGGCATTGCGGATTTTATTCATGACCCGCAACAGACCCTGGTGGTCTTTAACCCGCTCAACTGGCAGCGCACCAGCCTGGTTGAGACTGACCTTGACCGGGGGCGTGAACTCGTTGACCTGGCATCCAATCAGACGGTTCCCTATCAAATGCTTTCTCCAGGTGAATCCTATCGACACATTCGCTTCCTGGCCAAGGATGTCCCGTCCGTTGGTTACAAGGCCTACGCGCTAAGGGAGACAAAGTCGGAGCCTCCCGCTCCGGAGGCCATCGCCAGCGCGGAAGTTTTGGAAAATCAATTCTACCGAGTGGTTCTTGATACCGAAACTGGAGCGGTCAAAAGCATTTTTGATAAAGAGTTGAACAAGGAGTTGGTGGACTCCTCCAGCGCCTACCGCTTCGACCAATATATTTATGTCGCCGGCGCCGACGGGCCTCCAAACCTTATCAATTTTGATTACGACGCGCGGTGGACTCCCCCGGCGCTTTCCATTCATGGCGCTTTGGGTGGACGCCTGCTCTCCGTTACCAAAGAACCCCAGGGCATCGTTGCCCACTTGGAAAGCACCGGAGTCAATACTCCCCGCATTGAAACCGAAATAACTCTGCTCGATGGGCAGAAGAAGATCGAGTTTATCAATCGCGTGCACAAGGATGAGGTGTATACCAAGGAGGGCATCTACTTTGCCTTTCCCCTGGCCATGAAAGCACCGCGTTATCGCTACGAAACGCAAAATGGCTATGTCGACCCGAGCCGCGACCAGATGCCTGGAGCGGGAAACGAATGGTTTTCAGTGCAGCATTGGATTGCGGCCGACCAGGACGGAGTTTCCGCGGCCATCGTACCGGTTGATGCGCCAATGGTAACTTTGGGTGACGTCGTTCGGGGCACCTGGACCAAGGGGTTTAAACAACGCAGCGGTACGATTTTTTCCTATGTCATGAATAATTATTGGTTTACAAACTACGTCGCGTCGCAGGGCGGGGACTTCTGCTTCCGCTATGCGCTGACCAGCGGCAAGGAGCTGGAGCCCGCTACCCTTAGCCGCATGGGTTGGGAGGAGATGGCCCCGATGGAAGTGGACCAGGTTACTCCACAGGACAAGGCCATTGAAGTTCCACGGCCCCTGGATTCGGTTGCGGGGAGCTTCCTCCAGGTCGATCAGCCGAGCGTGGTGCTGGTCACTTGGAAAAGGGCCGAGGACGGCGAGGGAACGATTCTGCGTTTTCTTGAAACCGGCGGCAAAGAGTGCACTGTGAATGTCGAGACTCAGTTGCTCAACGTGGATTCAGCGTGGAGCAGCGATGCTTTTGAGCGTAAGCAGACGACGCTTGAAACAACACAGCATGGTTTCAAATTCACAGCCAAGCCGTTTCAGATCTTGACCGTGCGTGTGGTCGGGGCAGCAGCGATGGCGGCAAACTAGCTGAGCGAGGTTGAATGACAATCGGATTAAACGGCTTCAAAGCGATGGGCAGAAGATCCATCCACTCGATCATCTGCGCCATTCCGCTCCTGATCCTGTTTACCCCGGCGCGCCTCACTGCCGCCGGCACAGACCCGCGTTTGGCCCAACTTCTTCAACAGGGCGAGGATGCCGAAGGGGCGGGCAATCTGGATGAAGCTCTTGCCCGCTATCAGGAGGCCCTGAAGATCAATCCCGCTTCGCCCGTGACGCAAAGCAAACTGGCCGCAGTCTATTTCCAACGGAAGGATTACGAGCAGACGCTGGTTTATTGCGATCACCTCCTTGCGGCAAATCCACATGACGCAGACGCCGCCAGATTGGCGGGGATGGCGGCATATCAATTGAACCGTTACACCCCCGCGACAAAATACTTGCAGACCGCACTGGCGGCGCAACCGCATGACTCGCAGCTTCATTACTGGCTGGGCATGACCCTCTACGCCCTGCTCGATGCGCGGCACGCCTTGGACGAGTTCTATCGGGCGCGCCTTTCCAATCCCAAAGACACGGAAGTCCTCTACATGATCGGCAAGATTCACTGGGAAATGTGCCGGCAGGCGTGGGAGGAGATGGTGCGGGTCGACCCGGACTCCGTGCGCGTAAAACAGATGGTGGCTGAGCAGGACGAAATCCGAAATCTCTTCCCAGAGGCGATTGCCAAGTACCAGGAGATCATCCAGCAGCAACCGAATGCGCCCGGTTTTCATTATGCGCTGGGCAAACTTTATCTGCACATTGATAAGTTTCCCGAGGCCGCGGAGGCCTTCCAGGCGGAGTTGAAGGTGGATCCCCACAGCCCCTTGGGAAATTACGGGTTGGCGGAAGTGGCCTTTGAGCAACAGGATTTGCCCGCCGCGCTTGAGTCCGCCAATCGAGCCATCGAAGCCAAGCCTGACTTTGGTGATGCTTACGTGCTTCGAGGCCGAATCGAATTGGGCATGGGAGACAAGCAAAAAGCTGAGGAGACGCTTGAGCATGCTGCCACGCTTTCCCCCTCTGATGCTTCCCTTTTCTTTGTGTTGGGGCGCGTCTACACCGACCTCGGCAAGCGCGATTTGGCGGCCAAGGCCTATGCCAGGTACCAGGAACTTAAGGGTGAACAAGAGAAAGAGATTCAGGTCGCACGATAGTTGGTGTTTAAACGCCAGATTCTTGCCCCAGGGGGATGTAGGATATGCGTCATAAACTTATCGCCTTAATCATGCTTGCGAGCATTATCTTTGCGGCTGCCGTGCTTGCGCCACCGGCACTTTGCCAGGAAAAGAACTTGTGGCAGATCGGCAAGTTTGACCAGTCTTCCGAGGAATTTGGAATCAGCTTTGGCTTTGGACCCCTGGCCGCCATGCCTGCCGATCCGGTCTATCACGTTGGCCAAAGTGATTGGCACAGAGACTGGGCGGGTTTTCAGCCGGGTTCGGCCAACGGCCTTGCGGGTGGACGCGAGCATCCCTTTACCGTTTTCTTCCCCCTGGACGGCACGCCACGCGGGCTCTATAAACTGACCATCGCCGTTCTTCCCTACATGCCGCGCCGGCCGAACCTGAGAATTGAAATCAACGGCAAGCAGGGCATGTTCTATCTGCGGCCAACGGTGAGTTATGATCTCGGAAATTTCCCCGTCGCCTTCATTCCCCAATATTCCTATCAGAAGCTGGAAATTGCGGTTCCAATCGACATCCTAAAACAAGGGGAGAACAAGCTGGTCATCATCTGTATTGATGACCCGGCCACGCCGGAAAGCAGTTATGGCACGGTGGGCGTGGGGACCTCGGGCATCTTCTACGACGCGCTCAGCCTTTCCGTGGATTCCTCCAAGCGTTACGTCGCCGCTGAAATTGAGGCTTCGGCTACACCGACCATCTTTTACAAAGAGGGCCAATCAGGGCTTATGGAGATAGTCGAGGGCATCGTGCGCCTCAACCGCAAAGTTACAAGAGGCGATGTGCAGCTTGATGTGAACGGCCAGCATCTTTCGGCAAAGCTCTCCTCCACGCCGGATTTTGGCGAGCAGAAGATCGATTTTGATGTTCCTGAGTGGACCGGCGCAGCGAGTGCGCACCTGCGCGTGAAGGCCATTGGTGTGCGCGCTTTCGATCTTAAGCTTCAGCCCGCTCGGAAATGGACGCTCTACGTGGTTCCCCACACTCACCTTGATGTTGGTTACACGGATTTTCAAGGCAAGGTGGCGGAAGTTCAGCCGCGCGTGCTCGATCAGGCGGCGGATCTGATTCGCCAGTATGCGGAGTTTCGCTTCTCCATGGATGCATCCTGGAACGTCGAGCAACTCCTTGAGACGCGGTCACAAGCAAAGGCGCACGAAATCTTCAATCTCATCCGGCAAGGCAAAATCGATATGCCGGTTCAATATTGCAACCTCCTAACGGGATACGCATCGCTCGAAACTCTCTTTCGGTCGCTCTATTTTTCCAAGTCGATGCAACGGGGCCACGGTCTTCCCTTTGAGTACGCCAACATTACCGACGTGCCCTCCTACACGGGATCCTACCCAACGGTTCTCGCCAGCGCCGGAGTGCGTTATCTCGTGGCGGGAGGCAACAACTGGCGCGCGCCCTTCATTCCCCGTGGACGCGAGAATGAGAAGTCACCCTTCTGGTGGGAAGGGCCTGACGGCCAGAAGGTGCTCTTCTGGTACTCGCGCCATTACATGCAGGTGCAAAGCCTGTTTGGCTTGCCCCCCGTTCTGCCTGCGGTCAGGGATTCGCTGCCGGTTTACCTTCAGGCTTATGACCGGCCGGACTACAAACCGAATGTGGTTCTGATTTACGGCACGCAGGTGGAGAATACGGATTTGGTTCCAGGCACGGCGACGTTTGCGCAGGCATGGGACATGCAATACGCATTTCCAAAGCTGCAATACGCCACCATGACGGAATTCTGCAAATACATTGATTCCAATTATGGCAAGGATCTACCGGCGTACAAGGGCGATGGCGGCCCCTATTGGGAAGATGGCGTGGGCAGTGACGCGTATTACGTCAGCGAGGACCGGGCCAATCAGGATCGAGCGCTCTCCGCCGACGTGCTCTCCAGCGTGACGCACACGCTCGATCCGAACATCCATCCGCCCAAGGCGCTGGAGGAGGAGATCTGGCGTAACATCATTCTGTTTGCCGAGCACACATGGGCTTCCTGGAATTCGCTGACCCAGCCCGGCCACATTGAAACCGTCAAGCAACTGGAAGTGAAGGATGGCCGGGCAACCAACGCCAGGCTTGAGATCAACGACCTCGTGGACCGCTCCCTCAGCCAGTTGGTGGATCAAATCCACGTGCCGGCCAACACTTTGGTGGTCTTCAATTCACTCAACTGGCAGCGCGACGCACTGGTGGAGACTGACCTCTTTGATCACGCCGTAGTTACGGACCTTGCCACGGGCGCCAAGGTTCCGCTGTATGTGATGTGGGCAAAAGAAGGCTATCTGCATGTGCGCTTCCTCGCCCGTGATCTGCCCGCGGTGGGTTATAAGTGCTACAGCGTCGAATTCCCGACGTCAGTGGCTGCCGCTCCGCCCGCGCCGGAGCAGACCCATGACGCAGTGGTGGAGAACCGCTTCTACCGAGTCACGGTTGATGCAGGCAGCGGCGCAGTGGCCGGAATTTTCGACAAGCAGTTGAATCGCGACATCGTCGACAGCCACAGTCCCTACAAATTTGATCAGTACCTCTACGTTTCGGGCGGCGACGGGAACACTCAGATCATGCGCCCCGTCAGCACCTGGCCGCTTGCCAACCTAACCGTGAACCCAGCCGCAGGTGGCCAATTGGTGGGGGTCATCAGGACGCCCTATGGGCAATCGATTCACCTGAAGAGCAAAGCAATGAACACGCCTGAGGTCGACACGGAGATATTGCTGTTTGACGATGCCAAGAAGATTGAGTTTATCAACCACGTCAAAAAAGATTCGGTAACGACCAAGGAAGGCGTCTACTTTGCATTCCCAGTGGCCACCTCGACGCCGCAATTTGCTTATGCCACCCAGGATGAGTGGATCGATCCGCAGCACGACATGATGAAGGGCGCGAGCCTGGAGTGGTTCACCGTGCAGAAGTGGATGGCCTCGCATGACAGCAGCCTGGCCGTGGGAATTGTCCCCGTTGATGCACCGCTCGCGAGCTTTGGTGATATCAATCGCGGCATCTGGCCGGCTGATTTTGAGCCCAAGAGTTCAACGCTCTTCTCCTACGTGATGAACAATTACTGGGACACGAATTACCGCGCTGCGCAAGGCGGCGATTTTGTTTTCCGTTACGTGGTCACCAGTTCCGCGGCACTCGACCCCACCGCACTCTCGCGGCTCGGTTGGGAGTCGATGCGGCCGGTTGAACTCGATTACGTCATGGGCCAGGACAAAGTGGGTAATCCTCCTCGGCCTCTACCGGCCGAAGGCGCAAGTTTCCTTCAGACCGACAATCCCGCAATTGGGCTGATCGATTGGAAAACCGCGGAAGATGGGCGCGGGACCATCCTGAGATTTCAGGAGATGGCCGGGCGAGACACCGTGGCCTCAGTGACAATTCCCAAAGCACCCGTGAAGTCAGCGAATCTTTGCAACGCAGTGGAGGATGACAAGCAGCCGCTGCAAATTTCAGGCAGCTCCGTGAGTTTGAATTTCCACGCGCATGAAATTGTGACAGTTCGAATGCAGTAGCAGGTTTGGCGCGGCGTGGCGGCAAAAGGTGTGGTCAAGGCTGGCTTGATCTGCCCCTTGGGCAGTTGCCGTGCCCCAAAGGGTCGGTCGTGGTAGAGAGAAGTTCTGTGTGATATCGAGGGAGACGGGACAAACAATGTCGGACGCATCGCAGGTCCTTAATCCAGCCCCGAGTAGACCCTTGCGTGAAGAAGAGCGGGACCTTGTCAGGTCATTGCTTTTTGGGTCCCCTGCAAGCACGCAGCTGGAAAACCTGCTCTTGGTCTCTCGCGTCACAGACATGCACGACGGAGAAATGGGGAGCATGCGCTTTCTGCAGCTCGAGCGAAGGCCCTTTGGAAAGGCCTTGGCGGAAGCTCAATACGTGGACAGCGACGGAGTGCTGGTGAGCATTACCCTAAATGCCGACGATGATGGTCAACTTTTTGAACTCGATTTCTGGAAGGTGGACTTCTCCCCGCTGAGGAGGTATCCGAAACCTTCGGACCTTGTTGTCAAACGCTGAAGGCAGGCCAAATATCTGCCGTGCCGGGTCCGGAATCATGCAAGTGGCCAAGGAATCGCCGTGCTACCCCGCTATGAACATTCCTACAAGATTTTCTTACGCCCGCAATTTGAAGCGGAACCGCATATCTTCCCCGAACCACATGACGTAGTTCGTTCCCCAGGCGTTGTTGAAGAGGCTGAAGTGGAACCCTTTCGCGAGGTCGGGCTGTTCCCTCGTGAAGTACCATGGGTGCATTCTGCCCAAAGCCACGACCGGTGCATCCATTGCCTCAATGGCAAGCGCTCCATCCGCGCCCTGGTAATGCAGTCCGCCAAGAACGGCGTGCATGGCGCGCGCACCTCCCGATACAACATCGAACGGCGAAATGAGTTCGCCTGACTTGCCCAGCAGCCAGCCGTGCGGATCGGAAAACACGGGCTGGAACGTGAGCCAGAGCGCTTCTGGCATCCGGTTCGCGGGCTTGCCAAACCAGGAAAAGCCGATCTCGACGGTCGGTTCGGCATCGGGCAGCGTCACTTCCAGGTACATCTTTTGCGGCCACGCGACCCTGCCCGTTTTTTCCGTTTCCGGATCATCAATCTTGAGTTGGGCAAGAATCTTGTGACCGCTTTCATCGCTCGAGTGGCGGCAGTCGGTGAGGACCGGCGACCAGACGCGGCTCTCCGCGCCGAAGCGATCGATGTTGGGCTTGCCGAGATCGGTTTCCGCCCACGTGGGGTGAAGGATCAGGTAACCGTTGATAAAGTTTTCGAAATCCACCTTTGAGAGCGTCTGGTAGGAGAACAAGGCCAGAGGTTTTTCCGCGGAAGCCCAGTCGCGGCCGGTCTGCTTGTTGCGCATTCGGCAAATCGCGCCCGTCCGCGGATCAAGCGCAATTTCAAAATGTCTGGTCTCAATGGAATCGGAAGCATGATGCGATTGCATCGCTTCGATTACCGGTGGCGTGGGCGCAAGCGCGCGAATCTTCTCGGTGGCTTCGGCGCGCAACGGGTCCGGCAGCGTGACGACTCCATCCAACAGGTCCTGCCGCTTTTCCTCCCAACTGAAGAGCACCACTTTGTACTTCGGCTTATCCAGCATCGGTAGCAGATCTTTCGGCAGCCAGTGGTCGTAATCCAGCCAGGTTTTGATGTCGGCGCCCCAGGTGTGTTCAATCTCCAAAAGCAAGCCGGCAAGCAGAGCACGGTCGGTGTCGTCCCCCACCTGGAATTTCGCGCCCTCGATCCACTGTCTTCTCAGGCGCGCCACTTCCAGGTAACGGGCCACCTTCAGCGGGTCGCTGGGAACGCCGGAAATCCAGGTGTCGCCCAGTTCCTGCGTTACCACCGGCAACTGGTGGCGATAGGGGTCCACGGCATTGGCGATATCCGTGAGACTCGCGGCAGTCACCTGCGCGTTGGGAAACTGCTTGCGCAAGGCGGAATGAATTCCATGAATCTCCTCGATGGTATGCGGGCCGCTGTTGTCGCCGCGGCATTCCACATCGATGGCTAGATCCGATCCGGGAACCTTGACGATGCCGCCGTAGTCATGATGGTAGAGCATCACCAGGGCGCGGCCTCCGGGATCCTTCCACAAAAAGACAGGTGGAACGTCTGGCGCAGTGCAGGCTCCGTTGGGCCCGATATCGAGAAGTTTTACTCCCTGCGCGGCAAGCGGGGGAATGATGCCGCGGGTGTGGCCCGTTACGTCCGTCATCTTGGCGCCCGTAGTGGTGCGTCCAAAGCGCCGGTCCATCGCCTGGGAAAAACCGATGCCCCCGGCGATTAATGAAGGGTCTATCATCTCCGTCTGCCAGGTGAACGGAATCGCATGCCAGGCAATGTCTCCCGCGGCAAGGGCCTGCTCCATCCGTTGGCGCTGGGGTGGAGCGGCCTTTTCAAGATACTGGTAAAGCAGCCAGGAGCCGGTGGTCCAAACAAAGCGGTCGTTACCTTCTTTCCGAAGTGTGGCGGCAGTTTCGATCGCTTTGGGGAAATACTTGTCAAAATACCAGCTCACCACATTCGCTTGCGTATCGATAAAGCCGGCATCGAAGTGGCATTTGAACATCACCAGCACGCGCTTGATGGATGGGTCAACCGGCGGTTCTTTTTCTGCGCCGGCGCAAAAAATGCGCGGGCTCAGACCGAGCACGCCACCGGTAACGAGGGCGCTTTTAATGAAGTCGCGGCGTTTCATGAGGCCTCCAGGGGTTGTGGTGGCAGGACGGATGGCGGGGCGATGGCCATCCTGGCCATGATTGGGACGCCTGCACTACTTTTCGGGTCACAACTCAGGTGTTCACATCAACGGCAGGGAAACAGTTGAACGGTTCCTTGTCCACCTGCCAGTAGGGCATGAATTCAATGCCCGGGTTATTTGCCACTTGGTAGTGAAGCGGCTGGCCCGGTTTCGGTTGCAGATGCTTCAGCAGGTCTTCCGGCTTTCTCACTTTGGAAAGGCGCAGGATGATTTCTGGCGCGCCAACAGCGGCCAACAGAATCGGTCCATAGCTCACGGTGTACCGCTCGTGGGTGGGAATCTGATCCACCCCCGTGTAGAGTGATGCCACCAGCGCCGCGGGCAACGTGAAGCTGGCAATATCACCATCTGCCCAGGCGCGGTCGACGGTTACATAGCTGCCCGGCTTGCCGGACCCTGCCGCCTTCCCATTCACATCCACGGCCATTTCATGCGTGGCCCAGGATGGCACGCGCACCCGAATCCTCGCCTGCGTCGGATGCGCGGTGGAACAATGCAATTGAACTTCGCGTTCAAACGGGAACCGCGTGGCCATCTTGATTCGAAGTGATGCGCCTCCCTCCGTCCAGTGAATCGTTGAGGGTTCAAACAGGTTGACATACAGACCGTCGGAGGCGAGCGAGTAGATGTGTTCCGGCACCGAACCGATCAGCCGCGTTCCCTGTCCTTCGCAGCAGGTGTTCATCTGTGTCGGCTTTTCCTTGCTATGAACCAACAGTGCGTGGTAGCGGAACCCCTGCGAACCCGACTGATTGGCCATCGCCACGTTATAGATGGACTTCTCAATTTCCGTCGCGTACTTCTCATTTTCAGGATCAATCAATTGGAAGCGCTGGCTGAGGAAGGCCCAAAAGGAGTTTCCGCAAAGCTCTTCCAACTGAGCGTGCAGAGAATAGGACTTGGGCGGAGAGACCACGAACTCAATGATGGAGATGGACCCGCCGGGGTTCTCCCACTTATCGCGATAGAGTTCCCATCCGCCCTCCACCGCGTGGAGGTAGCGCGGATCGCCCGTTGCGAGATAGAGGTCCATGTAAGCTTCCAGGTTGGTGAGCAGGTAGCAGTGAGGGCGGTCGTAAGGGTACTGCCAGATGGCGCGCTCTTCCCGCGCGGCCAATTGTTCCATCCAGAAGTTTTCCTGGAAATACCGCTGAATCACTTGAATGTCCGCCGGCTTGCCCACAGGGGTTGCATACATGCGCGTATTGGCGATCATCCCCTGGCCACCTTGAATGGCGAAGCGCAGCAGGTGCGGCAGGTAGGAACATTGATTGAACCAGTCGGAATAGCCCCGCAGCAATTCAAAGGCTTTCGGATTTCCCGCATAGCCTGCCTCAATCAAACCGTGCACCAGCCAGGCGCGGGTGTAGGCGCCGCGCTCCGAATAGAAGATGGTCTCTTCGGGATAGGCCATCACATAACCGTTGGGTTGGCGGCACTGCGCGATGCCATCCACGATGGAGTCAAGGCGCCGCCGAAGTTCGGGATGATTGACCCATCGCAGCGTGTTGCCCGCCGCCATAAGGAAGCGGCCGGCGTTGGAACCGGCAAGGTCCTCTTCCCAGAACTGCGCGTCACCGGAAATATGCTCAGGAGGTTGGACCGCGCCCGTGCGCTCGCGGAACTGGCGCAGCAGGTCATCCACCGAATAGGAGTTCAACAGATACTCAATGTTATCCTCAACCGATTTCTGAAAGACGCCGCCCTCCAGCGTCACGCCCGCGCGCGGAACACGCACTTTGTGGACCGGTGGCTTCCAGGTGTGAGCCTCCGTGACGTTCTCGGGATGGTCCATGAAAGTGGTTTCACCACCCAAGCGCGCGAGTCGCGTGATCTGGACCACGTCATTGTCATTGCCGTAAGTTGGGTCAGCCGTGACGGGGCAGAGCGAGGCAATCTCCTTCCCGCCGGAGTAGACATCCAGTTTTCCCAGCGCCAGGTAATAGCCGCTGGAGACGCCGGAGAATCCACCCCCCGCCACATTCGCCAGGAGCGTTCCCGTCAAGCGCACATAGCGGCCCGAGACTCCCGATGCCGAATGCTTTTCAATATTCCCTTTTGGGTTGGGATAGTCGGCGCCGGTGTAGTCCACAATCAGCGCAGCATTGCGGAATTCCGTATCGTTCGAGGCTTCAATTTTAAAGCGAACAGGGAATCCCTCACCCGCGAAATACTCATCGTGGCCGGGCACGAATTTTTCGTTGGCAGGGTAGACCTTGACGTAATCAATCGGGCGGGTTTCGCCCAGGTCAATCTGCACCCAGGTGGTGGCGTCCGCTGTTTTCGAGGGTTTGGAACGGTAGGCCCGGAAGGCGCTGGCGGAAGTGTTGGTCATCCACTCGCCGGTTGGGGCGGGAACAACGCGTTCATCCACGGGAGAGGGAGGAACGACAGGTTCAGGCGGGGAAGCGACCCCGGGCTTTGCCTTCAAGAGGCCGGGCACGGCAATTCCCGCACTTGCGCCCACAGAAGTTTCCAAAAACTTGCGCCTGGTGAGACCCATGAGTAACCCCCAAAATTGCGGAATTCAACACACCTTGCGCCTGGTTCCTCAAGCATTCTTCAGTTGGAAGCGGAGCCACATCGTTTTGTTCCGGTCAAATCCGCGAAGCTAGGGCCCGTGGCGGAAAATCGCACTGCGGCCAGAGACTACCGCTTTTAAGCGGCAAAAGAAAGCCCAATATTCAAGAGAATTTGCGCGGGCCGATTGCATTCGTTGGGCCTCGGCGGTATGTTATTTGCCGGGCCAAAATTGAAAATGAAACCCCACCTCCGGGTGAACGCTTCACACGCATTTGAGCATCACGGCGGGAAGATCGAATTAACTATTCAGGTCAGGATGGTGTATGCCTACAGCCTCTGAAAAAGCGCTTGATGATTTGCTGGTCTCTCAGGAATTCATGGAGGACCCGTACCCGCTCCTGCGTCAACTTCGCGAGGAAGATCCCGTTCATTGGAGCGACTCCATCGGGGGATGGATCCTTACCCGCTACGACGACATGGTGGTAACGTTTAAGGACACCGGCCACTATTCCAATGAAGGGCGCCTGGCAAAGGCTGTCGCGTATCTGCCGCCGGAAACGCGCGCAGAGTTCAAGACCTTTGAAGACCACTACCGGCAGAGAAGCCTGATTCACTCGGACCCGCCTGATCACACTCGGTTGCGTTCACTCGTCACCAAGGCTTTCAATGCCCGCGTGGTGGAGGGGATGCGTCCGCGCATGCAGGAAGTTGTGAACCAGGTGTTTGATGCCGCGCTCCAGCCGGGGCAGATGGACGTCATCAAAGACCTTGCCATCCCACTGCCCGTCACCGTGCTGGCGGAAATCCTGGGTGTGCCCAAGGCTGACGTGCACCTTTTCAAGGATTGGGCGGATGGGCTGCTGGCGTTCCAGGGAGTCAACAAGCCGCCCGTGCCTGTTCTCCGCCGCTCACAGGAATCGATTCTGGGATTGCGCACATATCTTGGGGCATTGTTGAAACAGAAGAAAGCTCATCCAGGAGAAGATCTGCTGAGTGAGCTTGCGGCTGCTGAAGCAGAGGGCGAAAGGCTCTCCGAGACGGAACTGCTCAATACCTGCATCACGCTCCTGGTGGCGGGACATGAAACCACAACGTCGCTCATCGGCAACGGCATTTGGGCGTTGCTGCGGCATCCCGATCAGTGGCAGCTCCTTAAAAATGACCCCACGCTGGTGACTTCTGCCATTGAGGAAATCCTTCGCTTCGAAAGCCCAGTTGCCCGACAGCCACGGTTGATGAAAGTGGAAGCGGAGATGGGCGGCAAGCAGTTGCGTCAAGGCGAAATGGTTTTCCAGATGCTCAACGCGGCGAACCGCGATCCTGCCTACTTTACCGATCCTGACCTGTTTGATATTCGTCGGCAGAAGAACCGGCACATCGCGTTCGGTCTGGGCCCGCACTTCTGCGTTGGCGCACTGCTTGCGCGCACTGAGGGGCAAGTGGTGTTTTCGACGCTGATTACGCGCCTTCCCAATATCCGTTTGGTGAATGAGAAGCCGGATTGGGACGTGCACAAGCCCAATTCTCGCATGTTGAAATCATTGCCCGTGCTGGTGTAATGCGACGCTCCAGTGTTAAACGCGACTCGCAGCAATACTGGTCAGTTAAGTTTACAATCTGCGAATTGACCCCCTCACCCCCGCCCCTCTCCCCCAAGGGGGCGAGGGGAGAGGTAATTTGAATTTAGTCTATCGCCGCCAAGGGGCGATGGGCTCGAGTTTGTACATTTTCAACCCGTACGATTCAAAATTTCAGCCCTTGCCCCCTTGGGGGAGAGGGTGGACCGCATCCGGCGCTTTCTCCAGCAGGGGCGGGACGGGTGAGGGGGTCGCTCGGGAATAATTTTATGAATGCTCACTTCACATCGCTTAAGTGAATAGTATTTTGGCTGGCTGCTGTACGGATTTGCGCCGCGCGGTCAAAGATCGCCTCCCGGCTAATCCCCGCTTCCTCATACATGGCGAAAATATTTTCGTCAGGAGTTTCCGGGGGAATCGTATGCGATGCCGCCAGGATATAGCCGCCGCCGTCGCCGGTCATGCCCTCAATCAACCGTGCCGTGGCCCGCCGCACTTCATCCACAGTTCCCGTTGGGAGCAGGCCCTGTGTATCCACGCCTCCCATGAATGCCATCCGCTTGCCAAACTCAGCCTTCAGTTCGAACGCGTCCATTCCCGTGCAGTTGCATTGGATGGGGTTCAGCACATCGATGCCGATTTCGATGAGGTCGGGAATGATGGGCCGCAACGCGCCGCAGCAGTGGTGGGCAACCCACAACCCTTTGGTTTTTCCCACCGCCACGATGCGTGCCAGGTGGGGCTTGATCAGCTTGCGCCAGGTCGAGGGGCTCATCAACATGGAGATCTGCGAGCTCACATCGTCGCCGGTCCACAGCCAATCGAGCGCATACCGTTCCACGGCAGCCACTGAAAGTTGCAATGAGAAATCGGCGCAACGCTTGAGCATCTCATCCGCGAATTCCGGCGCTTCCACCATGTCGAGCAGCGCCATTTCAATTCCCCGCAGCCGCCAATACATTTCGTAAACACACGGGGAAACATCGCAGCCGATAAAGAAATCCTTTTGATGGACCATCACCGGCAACATAAGTTGCATCAGTTCGTCGAGATGATCGATGGGGAATTGATACCGCAGCACCTCCTCGCGGCTCGACTGGGCAAGAGGGAATCCGGTGATCTGGTTGAACCCATACTGCCTTGTCCACTGCACGCCCCAGATGTCCACATGCGATTCGCCTTCTTTCTCGTGGACGATTCCTTCCATCGCATAATTGTTGTTCACCCACGTCATGCGAACATCATCGCCCATGGCCTCGGCCACGCCGGAGATGGGGATCTCCAGCAGCCGCGCAAGCCGTTGCGCTGTTTCCGGATGGAACCACATAAATACCGGCAGCCGATCAACAGGTTCGCGCCGCAGTGCCGCATGAACACGTTGCTTCGAATTCATCATTGACCCCTTTGCTTCACTGTTCCAGTGCATTAACTTCGCGGATTGTCCCTGTCGCGCTCAAGGGAACTCTCAGCGTTTTGATCTCCAGCGCGTGGAAGTTTCCAGTCCAGTGGCGGTGTACGAGGCCCAGGTCGAGCGTGGCCTTGCTGGCATGCCCGGCCGTCTCATAGCACCTGATGATCAGATCGTTTCCGTCCTCGGCTTGCTTGACGTCTGACACAACAACGTCGGGCACGTCAACGGAGAGGAACGAGCCAGCCTCGGCGCGCGTGCCGCGGTGAATTCCCTGGTAAAGAACCGGCACGGGGGCCGTAAACTCCTCCGCCATGCGCACAATCCGTGCATCCTGCCACGTGCCGGAATGTGGCGTCAGCAGCATGCGGAATGTTTGCGGACCCTGATCCTGCCAGTGGTATTCCCCATCAGGTTTCAATTCGCGCTGGTACTGGGCAAAGACGGGGCTGCGTACGATGGAGATGCGCATATCGTTGTCTTGCACACTGTACCCATACTTGGCGTTGTTGATCACGGTCAGGCCATATTCACCGTCTGCCCGCTGCCCGGAAACATCAATCCACCGCTGGCCGGGATCCTCGTTGCCATTGGCCTCGCGCACTTTGTACCCGTAGGCAATTTCGTATGTGGGCCTGGGGCTCTGCACATCAACCGGAAAGGAAAACTTCAGGATCTTCGAGTGCTCATGCCAATCCAAAGCCACGCGCGCTTCCAGTGTTTTCGCCCCTGCGTAGAGCACCCAATCGGTTTGCAGTGAGGATGCGCCGTAGCTCGTTCGGACGCGCGTGATGGCGCGCAGCGGGCCGCTTTCCAACTGCACGAAACGGGCATTGCCAAAGGCGCCAATCTCCTTCGTGTAGGCTTTTACATCATGACTCCAGGTGTCGCTGGGATCGTCCACCACAATCGCCCGCGCGCCTCCTGTGCTACCGCGAAAAACCTGCGCCCTCGCATCCTTGTCAAAGATGGCGAGCGTGCCATCGTCAAAGAACGTAACTCGAAGGTGGTCATTCTCCATCTCTCGATCCGTCGCCCGCAGCATGGGCAGGGCGGGCGGTACGTTCACGACCCGGTGTAACCGGAATTGCCGGTATCCGAAGGCGGGCACGGGCCCCTGGAACACCAGGGTTTTGCGATCGTCGATTACGGTTGTGGCCTGGGTCCACTGGTGCGCCACGGGCTTGCCGTGCTCGTCCTCCAGCACGGAATTGCTTTTCGCGCCCACTTCGCCCTCGGCCGGGGAGAAATCCCATCCGAGTTCGTACTCGACATTCAGATTGGCATTCCAGGCGTGGGGGTTGAACACCACCAGGTAAGTTGAGTCAGGGTCCGTGGTGGGAATCTGCCACGCGATCTTCGCTGCCGCGCGATAAATGGTTTGATTGGCCACGTCACTCGCGTGTCCATAGGCGTCGTGGGCAACCACGTATTGTTGCGGAAGCGCGCTGCCCGCCATGCTGTCATGGAACTGCATCAGCAGGACTCGTTTCCATGCGGCGGTTAAATCGCCCTTCGGATAGGGAAAGCCCACCAGCACGTTCGCGAGGGCCGCCATCTTTTCACCCGTTGTCAATGCCGCCTCCGCTGTGCGATTGTCTTTCTTGATGGCTGAAACCGCGGTGTAGCAGCCGACAGAATGATGTTGCAAGTCATCGTCCACAACCGGCAAATCCTTTAGCTTGGCCACATCGGCAAAGTAGGTGTCGGGAGTGCTGAATACTATCTGAGGAGCACCCGGTTGTTTTTGCACATCTTGGATGGAATGGATGGTGTCGCGGGCAGGTCCGCCTCCGTGATCCCCCGCGCCATAGAAAAACATTAGGTCCTTGGTGGGTTCCTGAAGCTTGGTCACGAAATCGTGCATGCGATCCTGCACATCGCCCGTGATGCCATAGCTGTAAGGGATTCGATAGGTCAGAATGCGCGTGCCGTCTGCTCCCTGCCACCAGAAGAGATCGCCGGGCAAATTCTTTTCCTGTGAAGCCGGGCGCATAAACGTGTACGCTTTCATCCCTTCGAGCTTGAGAATCTGCGGGAGCGTTCCCGGATGGCCAAATGAATCAGGGTTGTAACCCACGCGTGCCGGACGCCCCAGCAATTGCTGGAAAAGCCTCTGGCCGTAGAGGCCCTGTCGAATCAATGATTCGCCGCTGGGAATATTGACGTCCGGTTCGATCCCCCATCCGCCCACCACGTCCCATCGGCCCTCGGCCACGCGGCGGCGAATTTGCGCGATCATCTCCGGATCAGCGGACGCGGCCCATTCATACAACTGGGCGGAACTGGCGGTGAATTTGAAATCTGAAAACTCATTCATGCGATCGAGCGCGGAGCGAAACGTGCTGAGCCCAACGTCCATCGCTTCCTGCCAGGGCCAGAGCCAGGGAATGTCGATGTGCGCGTTCCCGATCATGTACAACTTGTGTTGGGGAGCATCTGGCGGCCAAGGGGTTGTTGACTGCCCCGTCACCTTGACTGTTGCCAATGAAAGTGTGCAAGCCAGACTTAAAAATGCCAACCAACGGAGGTTACGGGAGGGCATAAGTAGCGCTCCTGGAGATGAGAATTTTCCCTCGCTCAACCGGAAGGAGACGATCAGGCGTGGGTGAATTGCAGGGCAAGAGAATCGGCCTTTGCGACGGCTTAGAAGGACTCCGACGCGCCCTTATTACCACTTCTGGGACAGGGGGTCAACCAAGCAGTTTTGGCACCAGCAGTTTTGGCGCAGGTTCCGGGCGCGGGGCGGTTCATGGAGCATTTGATCATTAAAGAACTGTCCCTTATCAGTTGCCCTTTGTCCCTTGCTGGAAATCAGTGGCCATTGTTAAGTGGCGAGTGGTTAGTGGGTGAAGCTGGGCAATCAGTGGGTTCCGGTTCCTGCCCACCTTGTAACATTGGCAACGGACGGCGGACAACCGGCAACTTCCCCTTGGCCCATTTTTGCGCCCCGAATGTTCCCGGCTGCGATAGGCTAGGAGCATTTGGATCCTTTGCATCCCAAGCGCCTAACCCCCTTTATTTTCATCAACATCTTGGCAAGCGACGCGTAAGCAGCTGTGTTTTCATAGACATCTTGGCAAGGCATTTCTCGGACATTTTTCTACATGTGTTTTCAATAACTTGGTGGCTTTGCCCTCCAAAATTTGACCCTTTTTTTCGCGAGCCGCTTCCGTCCTCGATTTCAATAACTTCCTTATTTTCAATGACATGAATTTTTTCAAGGCTCTCCCGCATTTCGACTAACCCCTTTTGTTTCTTGCACATCTTGGCAAGCCATCGTCCGTTTTTTCTTGCGTCCTCGAATCCTCTCATAAGTCTTTTTCTATTAATCGGATAGAGCTTATGACGTTTTGTCTCTAAACGCTAAACCCTTTTTTTTCTATTACATCTTGGTAAGCCATGATTTCTTCCTCAGGCTAGTTACGCGAAAATCAAGGAGAAAGGGGGGGGATTTACGGACGGTTTGTGCGGTCCCCCACACGGCGCCCCCCTCCACCTTGAGGCAAACGACCGCCTCACTCCCAGTGTACACCTGTGTATTAGCTTTGTCAAGTATAAACGAGCCTATGATTTTCGACCTATCGGCCAGGTCGGGATCCCGGCTAGCGGATTCCCGATCGGGGCTATATGGACCCAGGCTTGTCCAAAATATGTTACTTTGGCGGGTGTGAATGAGCCGTATGAGGTGTATACTGCTGGGGCTCAGAATGCCGAATTGGCAACCCCGGCTTATCCTTTTCGAATTGACGGGAGGATTGAAATGGCTGCTGAAACCGCCCCCGCGCGTCACCGGCTGACCGAAGCACAGGTGCAATTTTTCAAAGAGAATGGATATCTCATTGGCCTGCCTCCAATTTACACTCCAGCGGAAGTTGCCGAGCTCAACGAGGGGTATCAGGAGTTGCTGAAATACCTGCGGCCCGGCGAAGATGAAAAAGAGATCCGCGAGTGGCATGAGTCCAGCCGCTTCCTCTACGACATCTGCGTTCAGCCCCAGATTCTCGACTATGTGGAAGACCTGCTGGGCTCCAACTATTACCTCTGGGCCTCGAATTTCTTTGCCAAAGCGCCCCACAACCCAAGTGTTGTCGGCTGGCACCAGGATGCCTATTATTGGCCGCTTTCCCCGCACAACTCCGTTACTGCTTGGCTGGCCTTCACCGACTCCGATGAGGGGAATGGCGCCATGCGAGTGATTCCGCGCTCGCAATCAGGCGGATTGATCAAGCACAAGCGGTCGTCCCAAACCGATTCCGTCCTGACGCTTGAACTCGAACGTGGCAGCTTCCGTGAAGATACGGCCGTGCCCCTCACTTTGAAGGCGGGCGAACTCTCCTTTCACGATGACCGCATGATTCATGGCTCGCCTGCCAATCACTCGGATCGTTGGCGGATCGGTTTCACCATCCGATACTCTGGCACCAATGTGAAGTGCGACCTTTCGGTGAATCCGCATTTCAAAACCTACTTGATGCGCGGTGTGGATGTGTACAAACACAACCCAGTGGGAACCATTCCCACGGACCGTTTTGGGCGCCTGGAGAGGAAGCACCTGAGCATTGAAGAAGCCCAGAAGGATGAGTGGCACGAGGAAAAATCCAAATAGAAATTGCAGTGGATCTATCCTATAATCCCCGCGACAAGGCTCTCCTCCCCTTGCAGAGAGCCTTGCTGAAATCATCGGAGCGCCACATTGGATGTCTCCCGAATTTATATCCAGCCGCGTAATGCCTCACAGGAGTCATGAACATGACATCACAGGAAAGAGTTCTAACCTCATGCAATCATCGTGATCCAGACCGCATTCCTATTGACCTTTCGGGCCACCGCTCTTCAGGAATTGCCGCCATCGCCTATGCCAAACTTCGAGATTACATGGGCCTTCCCAAAAAGACGATTCGCGTATACGACCCCATCCAGCAGTTGGCCATAATTGACGATGACGTCCTCGACCGGTTCGGCGTGGACACCATCGATCTGGGGCGTGGCTTCGCTCTCGACGAAGCCAGTTGGGCTGACTGGACTCTTCCCGATGGCACGCCCTGCAAAATGCCGGCGTGGGCTCTGCCCGAGCAGGTTGACGGAAAGTGGGTCTTTCGCTCTAAGAGCGGGCGCGTGATTGCCCACATGCCTCCTGGCGCGCTCTATTTTGAGCAGACCTATTTCCCCCTGGTTGAGATTGGCGGCCCGCGGACGATTCCTGAAGCCCTGCCGGAATCCATGTGGCACACCATCGGCTCGCCTCCCGGACCGTGGGTGGATTACGCGCAACTGAAAGCCGGCGCCACGGAACTGCGCAAGAAATCCAGCCGCGCCATTGTTGGAGCCTTCGGAGGCAATCTGCTGGAGGCGGGTCAATTCCTGTTTCGCAACGATAATTTCTTCATGCTGTTGGGCGCGGAGCCGGAAAAGGCGCACAAGTTTCTTGATGACCTGGTGGAGCTCCACCTGGCAAACCTTGAGAAGTGGTTGGCGGCCGTTGGCGACAGCATCGACATCATTGGGTTTGGTGACGACCTGGGAATGCAAAGCGGGCCGCAAATTTCACCCCGCATGTACCGCGAGTTCTTCAAGCCNNGCCAACGTCAAGGTGATGCTCCACTGCTGCGGCGGAGTGCGAGAACTGCTGCCTGAGCTGATTGACGCCGGCCTCGAGATCATCAACCCCGTTCAAATTTCCTGCGTCGGGATGGACGCGGCGGAGCTCAAAGCCGAGTTTGGGAAGGATATGGTCTTTTGGGGCGGCGGTTGCGACACGCAGACCATCCTGCCGGAAGGGACGCCGGATGAAGTTCGCGCCCATGTGCGCCAGCAGATTGCAGCCCTCAGTTCCAATGGGGGATTTGTCTTTCAGCAGGTGCACAACACCCTGGCCAACGTGCCTCCCGCCAACATTGTGGCGATGTATGAGGCCGTGCACGATTTCGCGTTGGCCGCGTAGCGGCGGTTTTACGCCGCCATTCGGGTGACTTGTAGCGCGGATTTGTGCGCATTCCACACTACTCCGCGAATCTCAATGCGACCAAAACAAAAGACCGCAGAGTAACGCAAACTGCGCGTAACTCTGCGCTGCCTCGCTAGCCAGGATTTCTCACTACGCTTTGGAAATACGGAACCTGAGCATAGTTATTCCAAGGTCGTGCCGTTCGTTCTTCTCATACCCCATCGAGGACAGTCTGTTCAGGGACGGAGCGAAGCTTTGGACTGCGTGCAGCTTGCTGCCGTTTTCTTTTTCGCAAGCTTGCTTGCGAAAGTCCGCATCATCGCCTCAATCTTCACGCATCGTACTTGGGCACATTCCAGCCAGCGAGCTTGCAAGAATCTCCCCCCATTCACGATTCATCGTTCCCGATCAATTTCCAGCCAGCAAGCTGGCTGGGAAAAAGGCGGCAGCAAGCTGCACGCAGTCCAAAGCTTCGCTCCGAATGCCAGCGATACGAAATCTGCACCAGCACTGGCGAGGCTGGTGAGAAGTCCCGGCTAGGTGAGGTCTGGCAGTTCATCGCGCGAGATCAACAGGCGGATCGACCGAGCTTGTCGGGGAATTCGCTCAATGAGCCCACCCGCTTCAAGCGTCAGGATCATTTGGTGCACAGACGGCGGGGAGACGCGGAAGTGCATTTGCATTTCCGCTTCCGAAGGCGAGCAGTCATGAATCTTGCGGTAGTAATAGATGAAAGCCAGGTATTGGCCTTGCTTCACGGTATAGAGTTTTTTTGCCGCCGTGCCTTCAATTTCCCAATCCGTCAGGCCGCGTGGTTCTTAAGCTGCCTGATCCTTCTTCGAATAAATTCCGTGCTTGCGCGCAACGTCAAACATCAACTGGATGTTCTTCACCGGAATCCCATCGTGCAGCGAATGGTCGGACGCCAGGATATAGCCATATCCTGGGGCGGCGGCTCGCAGGGCTTCCAGCGTTTCGGCCTCAATCTCTTCCGGCGTCCCGAAAGGCAGGGTGCGGGATGAATCGATGTTCCCCACCAGGCAAATCCTGTCGCCATATTTGGCTTTGACCTTGGCGAGGTCCATGCCCGCTGTGCGCTGCACGGGATGGTAGGCCTCAATCCCGACTTCCACCAGATCGTCGAGATAATCGTAGACTCTCCCGCAGCAGTGCAGGAATACCGGTAGATTATTGGCCTTAATGCAGTCGATGATCTTCTTCAATCCCGGCTTATAAATCTCCTTGAACTGCTGGGGCCGCAGCAGGCCCTGGGCGCTGGCACCGTAGTCATCGGAGAGAATCATGGCATCGACCCCCGACTTGGCCATGCGGTTAATCGCTTTCACGGCAAAGTCCACGGCGATCTCGACGAGTTCATGGAGGAACGCGGGATCATCGTAAAGGCACATGCAGATGTTTTCATACCCGGTCAGGAACCAACTGACGGTCAAGGGGCCAGTCACTCCGCCCAGAATGGCGATCGCCTTATCCCCGAGTGCCGCGTTCATAGCTACCGCCGTGTTGATTTCGTCCATGCGGCCTTCCGCCATGGGGTCAGGCGGCGTGTAGTGGCGCAGGTCTTCGCTGGTTTTCAGAGGGAAAGCAATCGGGGCGTCGATGGGCCATGAGGCGGCATCCTGCTGGAAGGTCGTCCCCCATTCGTCTTTGTAGACGCAATCCGTAAGCTTCTCCGGGCTCCATCCGGAAAAGCAGCCATAGGGAATCCAGACGCCATCCAGACCCATCGCCAGGGTTAAATCCATGGCATCGCGGGCGTTATACGCGTCGGGCGTACGGCCAATCAGCTCCTGGAAAAGGGGGCGCTGGAAGAGGAAGTCAAACAGGGGGACGCGGTCAACGGGTTGACGTTTCAGTGCTGCCAAAAAACGGTCTTTGGGGCGCATGGGGGGCTTTCCTCCGTCATTAGGATCTTGGACCACTTGAGGCACTTTGAGTGCCAACTCGAATCGGGCCATTTAACCATCGAGGCTCTGACTCATCTCCGGGCTTGTCCCTGCGCGCTATCATTCGGGTGGAACGGGCGTTCGTGATCGCGTCGCTTTGACATTTTGTCAAGGGGGCGGGGGGGGGGGGGGGGGCCGGCGGGGGGTGGGGTCCGCAGCGGTGGAGACCGATCAGGACGGAGGTTTGCCATACAGAGATTATGCGCTGGTGGAGGGTATTTTTCGGCAAAAGCGGGTGCGGCCTTTTGCGNNTTTTTCCCCCCCCCCCCGACTGATTGCGCCCTATATCACCACCACCTACCGATCCTGTACACCAGCGATGAGCTGCAACTCCCTATTGTGCCTCGGCAAGTATGGGAGTCCCCTCCACGCGCGCAGTCACGATCTCATATGGTTTGACGTCAAACTTCACGCCCTTCTCCGCTATTGCAAGGGGTTGCTGATTCTCCTCCATGGCACTGCACCGCCAGGCGGATTGAATATCCAGAATCGGTGAACTCACGCCCACCTTGGCAGCCTTTCCCGCGATCTCCAGAAACCGCAGAATGTAGCCATTGCGGTCCTCCGCTTGTTTCCACGTCAGCAGCACCACATCGGGATTGTCCACGTTCAGGAATCCACCCTGGCGGGGATCGAGTGGCGCGGGCCGGTCCACGGACTTGTCCTCATAGTTGATCACATCGGTTTCCAGCGGGGTCAGCGCTTCCCAACCCAGCCGGCTGAGCGCCGGCGCATCGAGCGAGGGAGCGCTGGTGATGACGTAGCGGAAGGTGAATTCGCCGCCCTGGCCGGCAACGTAGTTCACGTTCCAGTAGTTGTTCATCACATAGGAGAAGATGGTCCCCTTGCGGTCGCCGAACGCTGTTGGCCAGGTTCCCCGGACGATGTCTCCAAGCGCCACCAGTGGAGCGTCCACCGGCACAATCGCCGCGGCAACGCCATCCTGCTGCACGCCCACCCATGGCTGGATGGTGAACCACTCGCGCGAGCCGCCCGGCAGGATCTCCTTGGCGGGGTCGATGTACCCATTCTGGANNTCCATGGCGAAGGGAAAGGCGAAGTATATTCCTTCTTTCGTGTAGACCTTCTCCTTGCGAACGCGATTGATAATCTCAATCCGCTTTTGGTCTTTGGGAAGAATGATCTCCGATTCGATGTGTGGAGTGTTGACTCCAGAGCTTTCCAGCCTGGCAACGTCCTCAAACGGCAGGCTCGCCACGGAGTCAATTTTCCCGCTGCTCGCTCCGTGCGGGGTCAATTGAGGAACTGGAGTGACGGTGCTGTAATCAATGAGGCGGTTCGGGCCCTCATCGGCGCCTGTGACGTACACATATTGGTTGAAGCGGTAGGGGCTGGAGGCATCCACCAACTCGCGATTCAACTCCTTGTCAAAGATGCCGCGAATTGCCCCATTTGAAGCATCGAGTTCCACGCGATAGTAGCGGTTCTCGAGCACGGAAACTTGACCCGACCCCGGCGGTTCCGATTTTGCCGCTCGCAGTTGGTAGCATTTATAGCCCACGGCGGGAACTTCCGACGCGAGGAATCGAACGTGCCGAAGGGATTTCCCGGAGTTGAGCACCTCCAGCGGAATCGCCTGATGGGTGGAGAGATCAACAATTTCCAAGCCATTGTCGAGGTCGGTCTCCACCAGGCTGCTGCGCTGCCAACTGAGGGAATTGAAGACGACAAGCGTTCCTGAGCCGTCCGAAATCTGGTCCGCCAATGCCGACATGGTTCGTTCCACAACGTGATTCACCAGCCTCCGGGCGTCGGTGGCGCGCGCCTCCTTCACGTCCCGCTGCCTGACGCTCTGCTCACTCTGTGGGTCGGAGATCCCCGGGGCGGCCTCCCAGGTGTGCTCATCGGAAAGGAGCAGGTTTTTCCAAAGGGCACTGAGAGCGGTGTGTTCCGGTTGGAGACGGGGATTGGTAAGAACACTGATACTCGACAGTTTTTCAGCGGAAAGCGCGCGATACTCATTCTGACGGGCCATCGCGGTGTATAGCGCATCGGATGCCGCACCATCCTCCCAATAAGGGCCGCCGTCTCCGCGGATCACCGGTACCCCGTCACCCATCTGCCCGGCAATGTAGTCCATGGCTTCCGAGACTCCGGAAATGTGAATTTTGGGGTAGGCGTAGAGCTTGTTCCATTGAGGAAAGTCGCCCATCTGGTCAGGATTCAAGTCCGTGTTTTCCCACTGCGTGCCGAAGACGATCACGCCATCGGATTTGTAATCCGGCCGGGTATAACTCTGAAGAAAAATGGGGAGCGAATCGCGAATGGCGGGAAGCCTGGGCGGGAGCCCGAACATGATTCGTGACTGGTGATAGCTTAGAGACGTCCAGGTGAGAATCCGCCTGCCGTCAGGCCCTTCCCAATACCAGGGTGAGTTCTCATTCTCGCGCCCCAGCATGATGACGGGACCCCGATAGCTGTCGCTGGCTTGAAGGAAGTACTTCAAGCCTGCTGCGGCAAGGATGGAGGGATATGAGCCTGAGGCCGTTGGCACGTCTGAGATGTTGGCATAGGTGAACGAGCCGCCATTCTCATGATTGAATTGAAATCCCCCATAAAGCGAACGGATTAAGGTTTCCGCCGTAGGTAAGCCCGTCAGAAGGCTGGCATATTGGGGCGGAACGAAGATCCGTCCCTGACGGACAAACTCCTGGAAGTCCTGGCGATCCTGCTTGCTGCGGTTGGCAAGGAACTGCTCGGCGCTCCAATATCCGTCAACGCTGAAATGAAAATCCGGCTGCTTGCGCGCAATCGTCATGGCTTCGTCGATCACCCGGCTTTGGACCTCGGCAACTTTGCCCTGAAAGTCGGAAAAGCCGACGTCGAGATGCTCATGCGGGATCACGAAGATGTTCCACTTCTTTCCCGGAACCAATTTCTGGGGAAAATCGCGAGTTTGACCGTTGCACTCGACCTTGAGCACTGCCGCCGTCTCCGAGGCGAACTCCGGAACATCAAAGTCCAACCTCTGCTCACCGAAGTCGTGGTCGCCGGCGAGCGCGGCAGAGAATTTTTGGTCTCCAACTACCAGAACGGTGCGCCCGCGCTTCGCAGGTGCGCCCAGGCGCAAATACACCTCAATGACTTCCGTCTGCCTGCCCTCTTTGAACTTGTAGAAAATGGTGGGCTTAACGAGCGCGCTGACTTGACCGGGCTGATATCGCCCTTCAGGATTCTGCTCCAGCTTCAGCGCGTCGTAGTAAATGCCCGAGTTGCCGATTACCATAACGGCGCCTTCGGAATCGTCCTGCGCATCAGGATTGTCCGCAGCCGTGAGGGCGATTTCGTTCTCGCCCAGCTTCAAGTAGGTTGCAGGAAAGTCAAACACGATGGTGGCGGTGGAATAGCGGGGCGCGAACACGCTGCCCAGATCACCCGCGTCGTAATTCAACACGGGGTGCTGGAAAAACTGTCCGTGGCGCCCATTGATGCTGACATCGAGCGCGGGAACGCGTGGAGCGTATGCAAGGAGTGCTGCGGTGAAAGTGTAGACGCCTCGCGGCGGGTTGGAGAGAGAGAACTTGATGGTGAACGGATGCGCCCGGTGCCCAGCCTTGCCATTGGACGACCCAGGCTGAAACGCCAGCCAGTTCTTGCCCGGCTCGCTCTTGCCGGCGACGTAGACCGGATCATCGGCGGGGTTGGTGTAATCCAGCGGACCGCCCCGCGTTGGGCTGACCCCCTGGGCGAACTCTCTTGATGATTTATCAAAAGTACCGATCTGCCAGACTGTGTTTGAAGCGCCGCGGAGGTTTAGGCCGCAGGCCAGTAGGCAGAGGATGGTTAGCCAACGAGTCAAAGAGCGCATGATCCTGTCCTTTCGCACCGTTTGCTGGGGCCCCATGTGGGCCTCCGGGGCAAGGAATCCAGCCCCTAAAATTCGGTTCATAGTGCCGGCGTTGCTTTCAGCCGCACGGTAACGATTTGGAACGGCTTGACGGAAAAACTGAAGCCCTGCGATGAGGCCGCAAGCACGTCTCCTTTTTGCTCCATCAAATTGCAACTCCACGCCGCTTGGGTGTTCAGATGCGGAAGCGTGACGTTCATCGTGCCCTGTTCGCCGCCGACTTCCAGAAAGCGCATGATCATTCCATCGCCGTCATCGGCAAGTTTCCATGCGGCAAGCACCACGTTCGTGTGGTCGATCTCCAGGAAGCCTGATTGATCGGCCGGCAGGGGCGCCGGAGTTTTGACGGCCTTATCGTTGGAGATAATCTCATCGGTTTCGAGCGGTGTTATCTCCGACCTGCCCAACCGGCTTAAATATTCGAGTGACAGGTCGCGGCCGCTGGCCACGACGTAGCGAAAAGTAAAGTCGCCTCCCTGCGCCGCCGGCCAGTTGGTGAAGTAATAGTTGTTCATGACGTAGGAAAAAATACTGCCGCCGCGGTCACCAAATTCGGTCGGCCATGCGCCCCGCACAATATCTCCCAACGCAACCAGAGGGGCATCAACGGGGACGATGGCGACGTCAACGCCCGACTGCCCAGCTTCCACCCAATGCTGAGCGGAGAACCACTCTTTTCCCGCACCGGGCATCTGGTCACGGGCCGGATCCACGATGCCGTTTTGTACGTCGTAGCGGAATTGAGGATGGTCCATCATCAGCGGGAAGGAAAAATATACGGCCTCCTTGGTATAAGCGGAAGTCTTTCGCAAGTGATTCGTGAAGAGAATCTTCTTCTCCTTGTCGAACAAAGTGATTTCCGTGGAAATCTGCGGCGCGTTGAGTCCGGTGCTTTCCAGGCGGGCAACGGCGCCGTAGGGTTCCTGGGTTACGGAGACCAGCCGGCCACCAGCGGCAGCGTGGATATCAAGCCTCGGAGTGGGTGTAGCGGAGCTGAACTCCTGAAGGCGATTGGGAAACTCGTCGCCTCCCGTCACATAAAGATACTGGTCAAACCGGTAGGGGCTGGAGGTGTTCACCAGTTCCCGGTTTAGTTCCTTATCGAAAATGCTCTTGACTGCTCCGCTCGCGGGGTCGAGGGTGATGCGATAGAAGTTGTTCTCCATGACTCCCGTGTTTGTGCTGGCGATGGCGGGGGGTGCGGATTTAGAGGGTGTCAGGGCATAGCATTTATAACCCACGGCGGGGACATCCTGAGCGAGAAAACGAACGTGCTGATAATCCTGCCCCGTGGCAAGCACCTCATAGGGAACTTCCTGCTTTGAAGTCAGGTCGAGCAGTGCCTGGCCCTTTTTCAAGTCGTACTCCACCATGCCGCTCCGCTTCCAGGTGAGAGGATTGAAGACGATCACGGTTCCCGCTGGATCGTTGATGGCGCCGGCAAGCGTGGCCAGATGCCGCCGCAGGATGTAATCAATGTCCATCTTCGCTTCGTGCGCGTAGTTCTCCTTAAAAGCAATCTGGCTGGAAGACTCCTCCACTTCCGGGTCCCAAACGCTGACCGCCGAAGTCCAGGTGTGCTCGTCAACAAGCACCATATCCCGCCAGAGTTGGTCGAGCCGCGCGCGGTCGGGTTTGACCACGGGATTCACCAGCGTGCTGAGGGTTGCAAACATCTCTGCCGAAGGGGCGCGATTTTCCGCCGCCCGCTCAATGGCCACATAGGCGGCATCTGAAGCATTGCCGAATTCCCAGTAGGGTCCGCCATCGCCTTTGACCACCGGAATGGAGTCCCCCAGTTGTTGTGTAATGTGGTCAAGCGCTTCGGTGAAGCCGGAGAACTGCATTTTGGGATAGGTGTAGAGCTTGTTCCATTCGTCCACCATTTCCGCCTGCTGGGGGAATAGATCGGTGTTTTCCACCTGCGTTCCGTACAGGAAAACCGCATCGGATTTGTATTCAGGGCGGGAATAGGCCTGAAGGAAGATGGGGAGCGAGTCGCGCCCCGCGCTGAGTTGCGGCGGCAATCCAAACAGATATGCCACCTGTAAATAGCAGCGGGAATACCACATCAGGATTCTGGCGCCGTCGGGCCCTTCCCACCAGAAAGGCGATTTTTCATGCAGGCGGCCCCGTACCAGAATCGGACCATTGTCGTTATCGCTGGCGGCCACAAAGTATTTCAATCCTGAGCCTGCCAGGATCGAGGCGTAGGACCAGGAGTAGGAAGGGACGTCGGTGATGTTGGCATAGTCAAAGCTTCCGCCATACTTTTGGTGGAATTGATAACTGGAGGATAAAGACCGAATCAGGGTTTCGAGGCTGGCAAAGCCGGTCAAAAGGCTGGCTTCCTGCGCCGGAACAAAGATCTTCTTCTCATCGATCATGCGGATCAGTTGGTCGCGCTGGGCGTCAGCGCGTCCGGCAAGAAACTGTTCGATGCACCAGAACCCGTCAGGGCTGTAACGGAAGCCGGGATGCGCTTGAATCATCTGAATAGCTTCATCGAGGGCGCGACTTTGAACTTCCGCCACCTTGGGCTGGAAATCCGTGTATCCAACATCCAGATGCTCATGAGGAACAACGTAGACCGTCCATTTTTTGGCGGGCTCGAGCTTTACGGGGAAACGCTGCGTGCGGCCGACGGTTTTGATGACAACATATGCGTCCGTGCCCGCAGTGAATTCCGGCACGGCGAACTCCAACCGGTCTTCGCCAAAATCACGGTTGGACGTGACCTCCTGGGTGAATTTCAGCCCGCCCAATTCCAGCGTGACCTGACCATGGGCACAGGGTGCATTTCTTCGGATATCGACATCCACCACTTCCGCCAGTGCGTCGCCCTTGTGCTGATAAAAGACCGTGGGGACGACATTGGCGGTAACCGTGGCAGGCTTAAAGGTGCTAGATGAATCCGCGCTGAATTCAATGGCATCATAGTTGATTCCGGAATTGGTGGCGTCATCACGCGTGGCCGGATCGTCAACGGCTGTCAACACCAGCTTGTTGGTTCCCCTGGCCAAATAGGCGGGGGGAATTTCTACCGTAATGGTGTCAGCGGAGGCGATGGGACTCACCACCATCTCGCGGTCACCGCCGGTGTAATTCAGTTTTGGATGGCGATAGTAGAGGGCGCGGTGGCCGTTGATTGCGATGGCGAGGTTGGGAGCGCGGGGAGTCTCAACCAGTAAACTCACCTTGAGCGTCACAAGCCCGCGGGGCACGCTGGCAAGATCAAACTGGATGGTGTAAGGATGAGCTTGAAATCCAGCTCTTCCATTGGCGGAACCGGGCTGAAAGGCGGGCCAATCTTTGCCGGGACTGCTCTTTCCCACAACGTAAATCAGCTCACCCTGCGGGTAACGCTGGCCAAACAGCGGGGCGTCCTTGCCGCCCTGGTTGAATTCAGCGGAAGAATCATCGAAATTTCCGATGCGCCAGAGGGTTTGGGCCATTGCATTCGGCAGACCCAGAAAAAAGCTCAGTGCGGCGAGCAATATCCATGAAAATAAAAAGTTCGGAAAAGTTCTCTCTTTCATAATCCCCCCCCTTCCAGCATTGTGCTCGCAATTACGAAAAGCTGTCTTCAATGATACGAAGCCACGATCTCCTCATGTCCTGATCACGAAGCGAAAACGCATGTCATCTCCGTACCACTGCGGGAAAGCGGTTCCCCACAGGTTGTTAAAGAGATTAATGTGCACTCCTTCGAGCATGTCGGGTTGATGATTGTCATACACCAGGAGTGCTCGTTGGCCAGGCGCCACCAGCGGGGCATCCAGCGTTTCCACCGTAAAGCTGCCCCGGGCATCGCGGTAACTGACGTTGCGGGTTACGGCATGCAAGTGTAATCCGCCGCCCGCCATGACATCGTGCGGCGAAACTGGACGGTCCACCTTGTCGAGCAGCCAGCCCTCGCCGTCGGGGGCGTCGGGAGAAAATGACAGCCACATCGCCTCCGCCAGACGGTTGGCCTGCTTGTTGAAACACTGGAAGGTAATGAGAATCGAAGGGTCGGCCTTGGGAAGGCGGATTTCCATGGTCATGCGTTCCGGCCAGCTGGCAAGTTCTGCGATTTTCGAATCGGTTTCAGGCATGCGCATTTCGGCTACGATTCGGTCGCCTTCCGAAGCGGTACCTGCCCAAGCTTCTTTCAAACTTGGCTGCCATTCTTGACTTTGTGTTGGGTATTTCACCATTCCCGGCTTGCTGAAGTCGTATCCCATGGGAATCGTGTTGTAAACGTGGTTGTACCTGTCAAAATCCGCCGCGGTGAAAGTCTGATACCGAAATGCGGCAAGGGGGTGATCCGCGGAAGCCCATTCGCGGCCCGTCTTGCGGTCCTGCAACCGCCGGATCGCTCCGGTGGTTGGATCGAGCGCAAGGGTGAAGTGCTCGCCTTGAATTTCTCCACCCGGTGCAAGAGGTTTTAGTCCTTCTGTTTCCGGTGGCTTCGGCTTGAGCGTTTGCAGTCGCTGCTTTGCTTCGTTCACAATATCCGGTGGCAGCACCGACACGGCCACGTCAATGTCAGCGCGCTTTTCCGCCCAACCTGCATCCACCTTTTTGAACTCCGGCATCGTTGCTCTGGCGGTGGCGAGCTCTTTGGGAGAGTACACCTCCGGGTGCCGCAAATATTGTCCGATGCTCAGCCCCCAGTTGTGTTCAGGTCCAAGAATTAGCTTCGAGGTGAGAGCCAAATCCACGGCATCGCCTTGTTTGAAGGTTCCCTTCGATAACCACTCCCGGCGCAGCCGGCACAACTCCCGATATCGACCCACCTTGCCAGGATCACTGCCCACGCCGTAGATCCATGTGTCGCCCATCTCTTTTGTTACCACCGGCAATTCAGAACGCAGGGGCTGAAGAGCCGTCGCGATTGTGTTCAAATTTGTGGAAACTATTTTGGCAGCGGGGAAAATGCTGTGCAGCCAGGCGTAATAGGCTCTTATCTCATTCAGGGAGTGCGGGCCGGAATTATCTCCTCGAACCTGAATAGATACTGCAATGTCAGTTCGAGGAATCGCCACAGTGCTTCCGTACTCAAAGGGGTGATAGAGCACCATGACTTCCGCCCCTTCGGGATCGCGCCAGTTGAACAGGCATGTGTGTGGATCTTCCTTATCCGCTTCGCGCACGCCGAACTTTGCCAATACAGAAGCAAGCTTCGAATTATCCTGATCGATGGTTTGTGCCGAAGGCGATTCGGCCGGTTTGTAGAATGGGATGTCAGGCGCTTTGCAGCCCGGGTTGTCGCCGATATCAAGGAACTGTATTCCTGCCTCCGCAAGCGGACCGACCAAGCCTCGGGTATGGCAGGGGACATCCGTGAGTTTGCCGGCAATCGTCTTCTTACCGAAACGCTCGTCGAGTGCCGCCGATATTTTCAACGCCGAGGTCATCAGCGAACGGTCCAGCATCTCCGAGTTCCACGTGAACGGCAGGGCGTGCCAGGCGATATCTCCCGCCACAATCGCAGCCTCCATCCGCTTGCGTTCGTCTATGGAAGCCTGTTCCAGATAGTGGTAAATCATCCACGCCGCGATTGTCCAAACATAGCGTTCCTCACCGCCTGCGCTGCGAAGCTTCTCTGCAATGTCCATGGCCCGAGGCAGATAATCATCGAAATAGGTACGGATTACAGCATGCTCAGTGTCAGTGAAGCCCACGTCCAAATGGCATTTGTACATCACGTAGACAGTCCTAATTTTTGTGTTGGGCCCCTCGGCCCAAGCCGGTTGCGTGGCATTTTTCAGACACATCCCAAAGGCAGTGGCCGTAATCCCCTTTAATAGATCACGTCGTTGCATGACTTATTTCTCCTTTATGAAAATGTTTCCTGGGGAAGGTAATTGGGTATGGGGAGGATTCATTTGACGATCCATGAAGGGTTCGATGAAGCGTTGCAGATTCCGTCGGCATTCTCGCGGTTTTCTTGTGAGGCTCCTTTGCGGTGCAACTCGAGCCTTCGGAAAGCTCGAATCCTATCACCTGAGACCCCATGTTGTCCAAATATTCAATACCACTAGAGGGTGGTGGATTAGCTTGGGTGTTCTTGCGTTTTGGCGATCACCGGTGATCGTGCAAGACAGCCGCATTGCTCCCCATCAGAGTGCCTCATATGGCCTCGCCCACGCTGCCAATTCGTTGATTAGCGGCGCGCCCATGAGTTCACTTTCCCATTGCCGGCAGAGATAGTCGACGCTTGAGCGCAAGGCAGGAAGAGGATTGGCCCCTGGGGTCATGGCGGCAACTTCTACCTTCATCCAATCGAGCAGTTCATCCAAATTCTTGAAACGGGATTGCAAAATGGCGTCGCGAAGTCGCGGTACGGTCTGGCGTTCAAAATCCTGCTTGCGGCCGATGTCGATGATGTCGGGAAGCAGCAGGCCCGGCTCACCCAGGATGATATCAAGGCGGGCCAGCAATTCCTGATAAACCGAGCGTGCCATGGTTTCAACCTGATCCGTCAAACTGCGCATCAATTCCATGCCCTTTAGCGCGGGGGCCGCAGCCTGGCTCTGCCGCTCATTAACCGGCACGAGTTGACAATAAAATTTCAACTTGGGCTCGGTTCCGGAAGGGCGAACCGTGATGATAAAGCCATCCAGGAAGAATTGGAGGACATTGCGGGAAAGTTGATCGGTGCTGCTCAGTAACTTGCCAAACGTAACTTCATTCCAGTAATCCACCACCTTGCGGACGGCGCGCCCACCCAATGTCTCCGGCAGGGACTTGCGGAGTGATGCCACGATGCGGTCCCTATCGATTCCTCCCTCAGCCCCCGTCATAACAATTGATCGGCCGGTGTCCGCGTATCCACCCAGTCTTTCCAATATTTCGATGTAGTAGTCGAGCGGGGTGCGCCCCTTCAGCCGTAGTTTTTGATAAAGGGCAGCCAGAAACATGCAGGCCGGTGCAGAATCCTTATCGCGAATGGTGGGAGTGAGCATGAGCCCATGCGCTTCTTCCGTGGCCAGCACCAGTGATTCCGGCCCGGTGCAGGCGTTCCCCCATCGCCCGTGCTGCTCAAGCACCTTGAGGACGTTGGCCATGTACTTGAATCCCACCAGCAGGTCATCGACGATCCAGGAGTCGCCCGTCTTGGCAGCGATTTGACCCAGGATTTTTGTGGTCACCAACGTCTCCATCACCAATCCCCGACGCTGTGGACCATCAGGATCGAGCATCAAGTAATAACAGAGGAGAGTGGCGATTTTGTTTCCATCAAAGTGGTACCACGAGCCATCGTCCAAGCGCGCATCCAGGCCTACACGGTCCGCGTCGGGATCGCTGGAGAGGACGATGCCTGATCCAACAGTTTCGGCGAACCGAGTGGCGGGCACGGTGGCTTGTGGAACTTCCGGATTGGGCGCCTTGAAGGGAATGGGCCCAAATGTGCCATCCGGGCCCTGATCCGGTGGCGGCACAATGGGGAAACCCAGCTTGCGCATCACCGCACCCGCCGAGCGGAGACCGCACCCGCATAACGGGGTATAGACGATGGGCATGTCCGGCCGGGGAGTGAATATGCCGCCATACAAACGCACATATTCCTCCACGTATTCGTTGTGTAAACTCTCGAGAATTGGGCAAATCAATTTACTAACAAGCGCCTCTGCGAAAGGAATTCGGCGCACCTCCGTGACCGCATCCATAGCGTCGGCCAATCGTTGATCATCGGGCGGAATGGGCTGGCCGCCGTACTCATCGTAGACTTTGATTCCGTTGTCGTCGGGAGGATTGTGCGAGGCAGAGATGTTTACACCGCCTGCTGCCTGGAGCTTTCTGATGATGAAAGAAAGTTCGGGAGTGCTCAGGAGTGATTGCTCGGCTTCCGGTTCCGCGATGTACGCCTTAATTCCATTGGCGGCGTAAATTTCACATGCCAGTTTGGCAATCGACCTTGATGATGTTCCCAATAACGGATTCTCGTCCCCAAGGAATTGGTACACGCCGGCGAAATCATTGAACACTCGAACGTCATTGGCGACAACGACGGAGAGTTCCCTGCCGGGGAAAGTGGACAGCAAGTAGTTACAATGCCCCTGTACTGTCATCGCTGCAGTTGTATGGTTAAATCGATTGGATCCGTACCCAACTCGTCCGCGGCGACCGCCGGTGCCAAATGGAAGCACTTGCCAAAAGGCGTCAAAGAGCAACGGAATATACTGTTCCTCCAAATGCCGGGCCAGAACATCGGGGAACCCCATGGGGACGTTGCCTTTGAGCCACGCCTGCATTCGGTCTGCGGCGGCTTTTCCCAGCGTACCGTATCGAGTGGCCAGTTGGTTGGAGACTGTGGTTAGCGCCGCGAGATCGGTCATGTGTTTCGCCTCGTTCCGGAATTTGATACTTCGATTCTAATACGAACCCCACTGGTCGCGCCGGTCCATGATGTCGCCCTTGTAGATCCGTGAGAGCTGGCAGCTTAAGAGAACCGAAAAAACTTTGGACATTGCTGAATTTGGAATAGACTACCGCAACCGTTACGTGGAGGAGATCCTGATATGCCGGGAACAATCGAAGTTGTGATTGGCCCTATGCGAAGCAACAAAACGGCTGAGCTGATTCGACGCGTCGCAATGCGTGAGGAGTTTGCGCACCAATCTGTCATTCTCTTCAAGCCCAAGGACGACACCAAAAGCGCGCAGGGCGTGGTCCAAAGCCGTAATCAGCTTAGCCATCGGCAAATGGATGCGGTGGAGTTTGACTCTTCCAACCCATGGGAGATGTTCGCTTTCATTGCAGAGCGCGAAAGGATCATTGGAAAGCCCGTCAACTGCGTGGCGATCGACGAGGGCCAATTCGTGCGCGAATTATTCGACTGTACACGTGCCCTCTTGGAGCGGGGCTATGATGTGATTGCCGCGGGGCTCGACCTGAACTTTCGCGGCCAACCCTTCGGTGACATGCTGGCCCTCGTATGGTTGGTGAATGCCTACGGCGGAAACGTCCCATGGTGCATCGCATACTGTGAATGCGGGGCAAGGGCGTTCTTCTCGCAGCGACTGAGCAACGGCCAGCCAGCTTCCTACGAGAGTCCCACCTTGTTGGCGGGTGATTCTTACCGCCCACGCTGCGCCAAGCACTTTGTTCTTCCCGGCCGGCCCAGGCGGGCGAATATGCCGGTTGAAGACGAACCGTCTTAAGGCAAAGAACCTGCTGGCGCGAGGGTTTGGCTTGCCGGATCTTTCTGATCCTGTCGCGCGACGAAAACGAAGAGGGAAGGCAATCCATATTCACCGGTTGGCCGGGGGCAAGGTAACAGGACCCAGGGGAGAAGTTATGGCAAAGCAATCCAAAATTGCAGTGGTGGGAAGCGCCAACGTTGACTTGTCGATTTTCAATGACATGTTTCCGCGGCCGGGTGAAACGATTTTTGGAAAGAAATTTGACCTGGGCTTCGGCGGCAAGGGGGCGAACCAGGCCGTGGCGGCAAGTCGATGTGGCGCTTCCGTCGGAATGGTGGCGAAGGTTGGGAGCGACTTGTTTGGGCCGGCCACGATCAAGAATTTCGAATGCCAGGGCATCGACGCCAGTCATGTACTCATTGCGGAAGGAATTTCCTCCGGCGTTGCGCCCATCTTTGTGGACTCGAGTGGTCAGAATCGAATTGTGGTCATTAAGGGGGCGAACGAACTGCTTTCTCCCGATGACGTGGACGCCGCCGCCTCACTTCTCGCTCAGGCAGACACGATTCTGCTGCAATTTGAAATTCCGTTGGCCACTGTCTACCACACCATTCGTTTTGCTAAGGCACATGGTGTTCGATGCATCGTCAATCCTGCTCCTGCGCTGCCTCTGGATTTCAAAGAAATTGCAGCGGCGGACTATTTCGTGCCCAACGAGAGCGAGGCCGAAGCCATCACCGGTATTCCCGTTCACGATCTTGAGGAGGCGAAGAGATGTGCAGGCTATTTGCTGGCGCGGGGGTTGGCAAAGGTCGTTATCACACTGGGCGAGCGCGGCTCACTACTGGCAACATCCGAAGGCATGGAACTGATCCCGGCCTTCAAAGTCGATCCCATCGATAGCACCGGCGCCGGCGACGCTTTCATTGGCAGTTTTGCCGTGTTCCTGGCGGAAGGGTTGACGGACAGGGAAACTCTTACCCGTGCCAGCCTTTATGCGGCTCTCTCAACGACGCACGTGGGAACGCAGAAATCGTTTCCGAGCCGGGAGGAGTTTGATAATGAATGGGAGAGGAGGGGGAATTAAGAATTAGAAATTAGGAACTAAGAATGCAGACTCTTCAGTTGGCGGCACGTTATCTCGGATGGGAAATTCCTCCCATGGTTTCAATTCTTAATTCCTAATTCTTAATTGAATTTCGCCTTACCATTCTCCCAGCAGCCGTCGGCACTCTTCCAGAATGAACTTGGTCCTCGAGGCCCCCACGCGTGAGACACCCAGGGCGCGGAAAGCCAGCAATTGGTCAAGCTCGCGAATGCCCCCTGCCGCCTTCACCTGAACGTGCGCAGGGGAGTGTGCCCGCATCAGCTTTACGTCTTCGATGGTGGCTCCCGACGGCCCGAAACCCGTCGAGGTTTTCACCCAATCGGCGCCGACTTCCGCACAGATCTCACACAGGCGGACCTTGTGCTCGTCCTTCAGGTAGCAGTTTTCAAAAATCACTTTAACCTTCTGATATCTGGCATGAGCAGGATCGATGACACTCTTCAGGTCCTGGCGCACATAATCCCAATCTCCGCTCAGAACCTTGCTGATGTTAACGACCATGTCCAATTCCTGGCAGCCGTCAAGCAAGGCCCGCTCCGCCTCCGCCACTTTGATGGCCGTCGTGTGGCCGCCGTGCGGAAAGCCAATGGTGGTGCTGGCCTTTACCGTGCTTCCCTGCAAAATCTCGGCGCACCTTTTGAGGTAATAGGGCATGATGCAGACGCTGGCGCAGTTGTATTCCACCGCCAGCCTGCACCCGTATTCCAGGTCCTCATCCGTAAGAGAAGGGGGAAGCAATGAGTGGTCGACCATTTTTGCGATCTCGTTGTAGGTGTAGTCCATCTTATGCTCCATTGTGCGGTGGTATGTTCTCTCCCGCAACCTGCGGGAGCGCTCGCCTCCAACTTCCAAGTGAATCAAGATTGTATGCTGGCTCCCCCAAGACCTCAAGTGCCGATCGTAATCCTGGCATACCGGGTCGGAAAGAAGGGCTGGAAATCGTGAATCGAAACTTGAAAACCAAAATTCGTCACCACAGCCCGGACAAATGTGGGTAGTAGGTTTGGTTTTGGTGAATCCTCAATAGGGGGATTGCAGAACGTTGTATACTCACATTTTCCAGAGAATCAATAAAAGGTGTTGTAGACATCCTGGGGTACACTTTCACATCCGATCATGGAAACGCCTGAATTAATCCGGAAAAAACGGGACGGTCTGGTCCTCACCAAAGCAGAGGTATTTGACTTCGTGGAGCGTTTTACTCGGGGCGAAATTCCCGACTATCAGGCTTCCGCCTTGTTGATGGCGGTCTATTTTCGCGGCATGGATCGTGGGGAAACCGCGGACCTGACAGAGGCGATGCTGCGATCGGGCCGCATGCTTGATTTTTCCACTTTGCCCGTCGCCAAGGTCGATAAGCATTCCACTGGGGGTGTTGGAGACAAAACTTCTTTAATTATTGCTCCAGCAGCCGCGGCGGCAGGAGTTTTGGTGCCGATGATTTCCGGCCGGGGCCTGGGGCACACTGGCGGAACGCTTGATAAGTTGGAAGCCATCCCCGGCTTCAGTCCCCGGCTGTCATACCAGGAGTTCCTGAGGATATTGGAGAAGTGTGGCCTCGCCTTAGGCGCTGCGACGGAAGAATTTGCGCCTGCGGATCGCAAACTTTATGCCTTGCGCGACGTCACCGCCACAGTGGAATCAATCCCGCTGATCACCGCTTCCATCATGAGCAAGAAGCTGGCAGAGGGCATTGATGGACTGGTGCTCGACGTCAAAACCGGGACGGGAGCATTCATGCAGGAGTTGGAGCATGCCCGCGCGCTGGCAACCAGCCTGGTGAACACCGGAGCGGCGCACGGCAAGCGCGTCCATGCCTTGATCACGGACATGAGCCAGCCCCTGGGCAACGCGGTGGGGAACGCCCTTGAAGTCATCGAGTCCGTCGAAACACTGAAAGGCCGTGGCCCGCGCGATTTGGTTGAGCTAAGCCGCGAGTTGACCGCCCACATGCTTTTGCTGGGCAACGTGACGGATTCTCTGGAAGAAGCAAGGGCGCGATATGACTCCGCCATCGCGAGCGGCCAGGCTCTGGATCGGTTTGCGCGAGTGGTGGAGGAGCAGGGCGGAAATCCGCGTGCGCTGGAAGACTACTCTCTCTTGCCCCACGCCCTATATAAGGATTCCGTGGTGGCCTCCGCGGACGGCTATATTGCGGGATTGGAAGCGCGAGTGATGGGTGTGGCGTCGATGGTGCTGGGCGCCGGGCGGGAACGGGCAGACGCTATTATTGACCCCGCGGTGGGCTTGGTTTTTGAGAAGAAGATGGGCGACGCGGTTCGTGCCGGCGATACCATTTGCATCCTTCATTCAAATGACCGCTCGCGCGTGCCCCGGGCGCTTGATATGATCCGCGGCTCAATTGTCATTTCTCCCGATCCCGTTTCGCCTCCCCCTTTGATATTGGAGCGGGTACTGCACTCAGAAGGCGCCGTGGTTCCGCCGGACCGGATTGTCGAGTTCTAGTCTTCCGAATTGGCATGAAGTGTAGCGGATGGTCATCCCGAAGAGGGAATCCCAGTGGCGCGTCAAACTGCTGCGAGGAAGAGGTCAAAGAATGACTCGGTTTATCCCCATACTCGGCATGATGGTGATTCTGGCGGCGGCCACCCTGCTTTCCAAGAACCGGAAAGCCATTCCCTGGCGCACCGTGGGCATTGGATTCGGGTTGCAAATCCTTGTGGCATTATTCGTCTTGCGCACGGGATTGGGCTATAACCTCATGACCAAGGTTTCAGGCGCCTTCGTGAGTATCCTGAACTGCTCCTTTGCCGGATCGGAGTTCGTGTTTGGTGATCTGGGTAAACATCAGAGCAGTTTTGGGTTCGTTTTTGCTTTTCAAGCTTTGCCCATGATTATCTTCGTGGCCGCTCTGATGTCCATTCTTTACTACGTGCGCGTCATCCCCTTTCTGGTGACCATGACCGGCAGGGCCATGATGAGATTGCTGGGAACAAGCGGAGCTGAATCCCTTGAGGTTGCTGCCAGCATTTTGATGGGGCAAACGGAAGCGCCGCTGGTGATTCGGCCCTACCTGAAGGACCTGACAGAATCTGAGCTAATGACCATCATGACCGCGGGGATGGCGCATATCGCCGGATCGGTCTTTGGGGCCTATGTCCTATTCGGAGCGGAGGCGCGCCACCTGTTGACCGCCGTGGTGATGACCGCTCCCGGGACTATTGTGCTGTCCAAGATGCTGGTTCCGGAAACTGGCCATCCCCTGACTGCGGGCAACGTGAAGCTTACTGAGGAAGGGAAACCCATCAATCTTTTGGATGCCACATCGCGCGGAGTCTCTGACGGTCTCCACCTGGCGCTGAATGTCGCCGCCATGCTGGTGGCATTTGTGGCGCTCATTTATCTGGTTAACCTGGGCCTTGGCGTGGCTCATACTACGCTTCAAACTTTGCTTGGTTACCCACTTGCACCTGTGGCGTGGCTCTTGGGTGTTCCGTGGAAAGACGCCGCAACGATTGGGAATTTGATGGGCACCAAAGTGGTGGTGAATGAATTCGTGGCCTTTTCCATGCTTGGCCCGCTGAAGGGGCATATCGCCGATCGTTCTTTTACCATTGCAACTTTTGCGCTCTGCGGGTTTGCCAATTTCTCTTCCATCGGGATTCAAATTGGCGGCATTGGCGCGCTGGCCCCAACGAGGAAACAGGATTTGGCCCGACTTGGTTTCAGGGCGTTGATCGCGGGCACCTTGGCTAATTATCTGGCGGCGGCAATTGCAGGGCTTCTGCTGACGTAAAGGCAGGAGGAAACTCGAAAATGGAAAAACGAAATTCAAAATTGGACATTCGCCCCGTATTCGAAAGTTGAATCTTGAATCTGGGTTTTTAATTTTCGATTTTCCAGTTTCGATATTCGCATGATTGAGGTCACGGAAATGGTGAAACTTATGGCTCGTCGAACATCATTTGTTGCTCAGTCCTCGCCGCATGGCTATGAGCAGGCAAAGCAGGCGGCTGATTACATCCTTTCCAGAGGCTTTGCACCAAGCGTTGCCATCACTCTCGGCTCCGGGTTGGATGAAGTCGTGGGTCGGCTTAAGACGCAGGTGAAAATTCCCTACAAGCTCATCCCGCATTTCCCCGGGACGACCGTACAGGGGCATGGCGGTATGCTCCATTTGGGAAACTGGAGGGAAGCTCCCGTGGCCATTCTAGAAGGCCGCGTCCACTGCTATGAAGGCCAAGCGCCGTCTGCCGTGGTATTCCCCGTCCGAGTGTTGGCTCTGGCGGGTGTTGAAACATTCATCCTGACTTGCGCCGCGGGTGGGATTGCCGCCAAATCAAAGCCCGGTGGCTTCATGGTCTTTTCCGACCACCTGCACATGCAGGGAGTGAATCCCCTAGTCGGAGTTCACGATCCGCGCTGGGGAGCACAATTTGTAGACTTGACGGAAGCCTATGATCCCCGCTTGCGCCGCATTACGCGGAAAGCGGCAACCAGCCTGTGCGTGCCGTGCTTTGAGGGAGTGTATGCCTCATTGCTCGGCCCCACCTATGAGACGCCGGCAGAAATCCGCGCATTGAAGGGCATGGGCGCCGATGCTGTGGGGATGTCTACGGTGCCGGAAGTCATGGCGGCCCGCCAGTTGAAACGCCGCGTGCTTGCCATCGCTACAATTTCCAATCGCGCCGCGGGACTGGCGGGAAAACCATTGTCACATGAGGAAGTGCTTACCGCGGGCCGCGCAGCTTCGCGCAATCTCGCAGATCTTCTCGACGCGATTCTGCTGCAAATATTGCAGAGGCGCTCTCTGAGCGCCGACCGGCGGACGGAGATTGCCGCTCAAGTAGAAGAGGAGTAAGAGACAATGAATCCTGAAGAGCTGATTGCGCTTGGAGTGAAAGTGCGAGAGAACGCCTGCGCGGATTACTCCCACTATAAAGTTGGGGCGGCACTGGTAACTGCCAGCGGTAAGGTTTACACGGGTTGCAATGTTGAGAATTCCACCTACGGTTTGACCGTTTGCGCAGAGCGTGTAGCTCTGTGGAAGGCACTATCAGAGGGCGAAAGGAAGTTCACGCAAATTGCCGTGGTGACTTCCAGCGAGCCACCTGCCTCCCCCTGCGGCGCTTGCCGGCAACTTCTGTGGGAATTCTGCGGTGACATTGAAGTGATTCTCGCCAACCTGCAAGGCTTCCAAAAAACGCTTCGGCTTTCCAAATTATTTCCCTACCCCTTTGACCAGAGCACCCTCTAAGCATCTCCCTGAGAGGATGAGCAGATTCATCCGTGCGTCCTTGGCCCGAAATTCTCCTCCGTCAAGAGTGAACCGAAGAGGCTCGGGAGGAGTTTGTGTTAGACCTCGCCGATGGCTGCGGGGTGCTCAGGGTAGCGGATTCTGGCATAGCCCGATTTGATGGCGGTATAGATAATGCGGATGCGTTCTGCGTAAGGAAGGAAGGAACTCTTCATGGAGTTGATCGTGATCTTTTCGAAATCATCCAGGCCCAGGCCAAACGTATCCATGGCCACCTGAAACTCATTGCTCATGCTCGTGCGGCTCATCAGCCGATTGTCGGTGTTCAGGGTGACACGGAACTGCTCCCGATAAAGCACCTTGAAGGGGTGATCGGCAATTGCAGGAATCGCCCCGGTATGGACGTTACTTGAAAGGCAGATTTCCAGGGGAATACGCTTGTCTAGAACGTATTGCGCCAGCCCGCCTAACCTGACCCCAGATCCTTCCGTCACGGCAATATCATCAATCAACCGCGTTCCATGGCCGATGCGGTGAGCTCCACAATATTGAATGGCCTGCCAGATGGATTCCTTTCCGTAGCCCTCACCCGCGTGGACAGTGATATTGAAATTCTGGCGCTGGATATAGTGGAACGCGTCGACGTGTTTCTTGGGAGGATAGCCGCCCTCTTCGCCCGCCAGATCGAATCCCACTACGCCGCGATCGCGGAAATCCACGGCGAGTTCTGCCATCTCAAGCGAAATTTTCATGTTGCGCATGGCACAGATGATCAATCCGGCAGGGATCTTGAAGTCCTTTCTCCCCCGTTCCAACCCCTTCAGCACGGCAGCCACAACGTCCATGTGAGTCAGACCTTTTTTGGTATGAAAGATGGGAGCAAACCGCGTCTCGAAGTAGACAACGCCATCATTCTTCAGGTCCTCCACCTGTTCGTAGGCGACACGCTCTAATGCCTCAGCAGTTTGGGTCACGGCGATGGTGTGGGCAAAGCCCTCCAGGTAGCCGCCCAGGTCTCCCCGATAGGCACCCTGATAGAACCATTCCGCCAGCGCGGCCGGATCGTCGGTCGGCAGCTTCGTATACTTGGCGTCTTTGGCGAGTTCGATAATAGTCTGTGGGCGCATCGACCCATCGAGATGCTCATGCAGTAAAACCTTGGGAAGAGATTTGATTGTGGCCTTGTCTAGAGACACGCGTGTTACCTCCAGAGCCCTGGGCGGGCAAGACTCATTATATGTAATTGGGCGCGAAACGGGACAGAATAAAGTCTGATCGAAAAATTGCGTCGAATAGATTGCCCATCCTTGTTTGGTCCTTCCGTTCGCGGCGGAAGCAAGGCGTTCCCATTATCATTGGCAATCCAAGTAAACCGGGGTACCCTATGCTTTCGAGCAACGGGAATCCGAATATGGAATTTGTCACTGGACTTAGATGTGTTTTCTGCGGAGAGCTATATTCGACGCGCACTGCGTACACGTGTCCGAAGTGTGGAATCACCGGGACGCTTGACGTCCAATACGACTACCGGGCAATTGCCAGACCATTGACTCGGCGAAGCCTGGCCAAGCGCTCTGAGTTCTCGCACTGGCGATACCGCGAATTGCTTCCCATTCGGAAAGATGCTGTGTTGCCGAGCCTGCAAGTGGGATGGACCCCAGTGGTCCGTGCCGCGTCATTGGCAAAGCACCTCGGGCTGAAGACGCTTTATATCAAAGACGATGGGCGCAATCCGAGCGGTTCCCTGAAGGATCGGGCCAGCTCCATCGGAGTGGTCAAGGCATACGAAAAACGGCAGAAGATTATTGCCTGCGCCAGCACGGGGAATGCGGCCTCATCCCTTGCGGGGCAAGCGGCGTCGATGGGACTGCGCAGCGTCATTTTTGTTCCTGAACGCGCGCCGGAGCCCAAGGTCACACAACTGCTTATTTTTGGCGCCACAGTCCTGCGCGTGCAGGGCAGTTATGAGGATGCGTTTCAATTGTCCCAAAGTTCCTGCGAGCGCTGGGGTTGGTACAACCGCAACAGCGCCATCAATCCCTACCTGGTTGAGGGCAAGAAAACTGTGGGGCTGGAGATCTGCGAACAGCTTGAATGGGATCTCCCTGACTGGGTTGCGGTGTCAGTGGGCGACGGGTGCACCATTGCCGGTGTGTGGAAAGCCTTTTTCGAAATGAAGACGCTGGGGTTGATCAATCGCGCTCCGAAGATGCTGGGCGTGCAAGCGGCGGGCGCGGCGCCGGTCACCACAGCCTTTCAAAGTGGCGAATCGCTAAAACCCATCGATCCAAAGACCATTGCTGATAGCATCGCGGTAGGTGTGCCGCGCAATTGGAAGAAAGCGGTGCTTGCCGTTCAAGCTTCGGGCGGAACCATGATCAATGTCGAGGATGAGGAAATTCTCGAAGCTATGCGAACGACCGGTCGTCTGACTGGCATCTTCGCTGAACCTGCCGCCGCTACGGCCATTGCCGGTGTCCGCCGCGCGGTTGAAGAGGGAGTCATCGGACGAATGGAGAGCGTTCTCGCCGTGGTCACCGGCAATGGTCTGAAAGACATTCGCAGCGCGCAGTTGGCGGTAACGAAACCCTTTGAAATTGCCCCGAATGGAGCTGGGCTGGAAGCAATTTTGAAAGATCGAAACTTGGTTCGACAGCCGGGTACCTAAATCATACCGGTCCGATTGGGACTCTGCCCTTACGTCTTGATACTATGGTGACCAAGCAACCACAATCCAATTCGTCACTCCTCATCCGTGACATCCATACGATCATCACCATGGATGAAATTACGGCCGTCCTTCATGGCGGATTCATTTACGTTGAGGGCGGCGAGATCAAGCAGGTGGGCAAGCGTCCACCCGCGGGCCTTCGCGCTGACCGCACCATCAACGCGCGATATGCTGTCGCCATGCCGGGAATGATCAACACCCACCACCATCTCTGCCAGACGCTGACGCGGGCGTGCACGGCCGCCGCCGATATGGAGCTTTTTGACTGGCTGCGCACGCTTTATCCCATGTGGGCGCGGCTGGATGAGGAGTCCGAGCATGTGGCCGCGCTGGTGGGCATGGCGGAATTGCTGCTTTCCGGCTGCACGACGACTACGGACCACCACTACCTCTTTCCCCGGGGTCAAACCAAGCTGATTGACGCGGAAATTGCCGCCGCCCGCAAAATTGGAATGCGGTTTCATCCCACACGGGGCAGCATGAGCGTGGGTCAAAGCAAAGGAGGCCTGCCACCCGATTCCGTGGTACAAACCGAGGATGAGATCCTTGAAGATTGTGAGCGCGTGATCCAGAAATATCACGACCCTGCTCCGGGTTCCATGCTGCGGATCGGCCTAGCGCCCTGTTCACCATTCTCCGTTTCAGAGGAATTAATGCGCCAAACCGAAGTGATGGCCAACCGCCATAAGGTGCGGATGCACACCCACCTCGCCGAAACACGTGACGAACAGGACTATTGCCTGAAACATTTTGGCAAGAGGCCGCTGGATTTTATAGCGGACGTTGGTTGGTTGGGCGAATCCACCTGGTTGGCGCACGGGATTCATTTCAATTCCCAGGAGGTCAAGCGTTTGGGGCGCGCACGGGTGGGAGTGGCGCATTGTCCCAGTTCCAACATGCGGCTTGGTTCCGGTATTGCTCCGGCGCTGGCATTGCGCAGAGCCGGCTCGCCAGTGGGCTTGGGCGTAGACGGCAGTGCTTCCAATGACAGCTCCCACATGCTGGCGGAAGCGCGTCAGGCCTTGCTGCTGAATCGCCTTGCCCACGGTGCCGCTGCGATCAAGGCGCACGAGGCGCTGAGGATGGCTACAGTGGGAGGCGCTGAATGCCTGGGTCGCGATGACATTGGAGTGATCGCGGCGGGCAAGCGCGCGGACATTGCGTTATTCGACCTGCGCGATGTGGGCTACAGCGGCGCGGAAGATCCCGTTCCGGCCCTGGTGCTCTGCGCGCCCACCCGGGTTGAGACCCTGGTTGTGGAAGGGCGAGTGGTCGTGGAAAATCACGTGCTCAAGACCCTCGCGCTTGAACCGGTTCTGGCTCGCCACCGCAAGTTCGCCGCTAAAATAGTTGGAACGCACTCCCTGCTTTGATATACTCCGGCTTGACAAGGGTTCAAGGGGAATTAAAGGGGCATAAATCCCCTGATGCTGGTGATTCCCGGGGGTGAACCCTCCTAACAAGATGTAAAACGATGTTTGACCACATTGAGTGTTTTTACCAGCCCACCAGCGTGCGAGCAGCATTGCTATTGCTCCGCAAAGTGGGTAGGCGCGGACGAATTGTGGCCGGCGCCACGGACATCGTTACGCAGGCCGATCGCTCGACTCGCTTCCTTATCGACATCACCCGCCTGGGACTTGATTACGTCCGGAAAAATAATCGCGAATACTCAATTGGCGCTGCCACGACGATGTCCGCGTTGGAACGGGCTCCGATGATTTGTGCGCTGGCCGGCGGAATTCTAGCCAAAGCTGCCGCCACTTGTGGATCGATCCAAAACCGCAACATGGCTACTGTGGGGGGCAACGTTGCGAACGCCTCTCCCTCGGCCGACACTGCCGCCGTCCTTCTTGTCCTCGACGCAATTGTCGTGGTGGCCAGCTCAAGCCGCAAACGCAAAGTCCCATTGTCTGAGTTTTACAAGGGCGCGCACAAGACGGTCTTAAGTGGCGAGCTCATCGAGGAAATTGTAATCCCCGCAGTGCCCGGCGGCACCCGGACGGGCTGGTCCTTTCAAAAGCTGGGGCGCACGGAAACGGATATTTCACTGGTAAATGTTGCGGGGGGGGTGCAACTTGACGCCCGGGGGCGCATCAAGTGGGTTCGCATGGCCTTGGGGGCGGTGGGCCCCACGCCGTTGCGAGCGTTGAAGACGGAGGAGTTGTTGAGCGGCAAACCGCTGAACGAAGATTTGCTGACCCAGGCCGGAATTGCGGTTATGCAAGAGGTGCACCCCATCAGCGACGCCCGCGCCTCTGCCGAATACCGGTGCGAGATGAGTGCCGTGCTGGTGCGGCGGGCCTTACGCGAATGCGCCGACCAAGCCGGGTTAAAGTTGTAGAGGCGGCTTTACGCCGCCACATGGCGAGGTAAACTCGTCTCTACAAAGTGACGACCGCGGACTTCGGACTTGATTTATGAACAGCATGCAATTGAACCTCACGGTAAACGGCGAAGCGAAGCACTGGGCCATTGCGCCCGGCGACCTGCTGTTGGACGTCTTGCGACGCGAGGCCTACTTCGGCGTCAAGCGGGGTTGTGAATCGGGCGAATGCGGCGCGTGCACGGTTCTGGTGAATGGCAAGCCCATCAATTCCTGCCTAATGTTCGCGGCGCAGGCGGAGGGATGCGAAATTCTGACCATTGAAGGGGTGGAGCAAAACGGAAAACTGGATCCCCTTCAAGAAGCATTTTTGGAACACGGCGCGGTGCAGTGCGGATTCTGCACGCCGGGAATGATTTTGAGCGCGAAGGCCCTGCTGGCGGAGCATCCCGATCCCACGGAAGCGGAAGTGCGGAAAGCGCTGGCCGGGAATTTCTGCCGCTGCACGGGCTACCTCAAGCCGGTGGAAGCGGTTCTGGCGGCGGCCAGCGCGTATCGAGCACGAGCGGTAGGGCCAAGAAAGGAAAAGGCAAGTCAAAAGTCAAAACGCAAAAGTCAAAAGGCAAAAGTGGCGACCCGTTAGGTGCTATCATCGATCCGAACATGGGGATAACCGAACTACCTCCGGCGGCTTTGACTTTTGCGTTTTGACTTTTTACTTGTGCTTCCCTTCGTAGCTGATAGTGAGGGTGGGAGCAATCTTTCCATGAGTTCGACGCACTCCATCGTCGGCAAGAACCTCCGCAAAGTGGACGGGTTCAAGCTTGTCACTGGCCGGCCCGCGTTCACGGATGACATTCACCTTCCCGGAATGCTCTACGGTAAGATTCTTCCCAGCCCTCACGCGCACGCCATTATCAAACGGATTGACACCAGTAAAGCCAAAGCCCTTCCGGGTGTGCAAGCCGTCCTGACGTATAAAGACGTTCCCCGCGTGCCCCACACCACGGCTGGCCAGAGCTGGCCGGAGCCTTCGCCTTACGACACTTATCTACTCGATTCCAAAATGCGCTTTGTGGGCGATCGTGTGGCGGCCGTGGCGGCGGAGACCCGAGCTATTGCGGAAGAGGCATTGCGATTGATCGAAGTTGAATATAAAGTCCTGCCCGCCATCCTGCACATCGAAGATTCCATGGCAGAGGGCGCGGCGGTTATTCATGACGAGCCCGATTCCAAGGGCATTCATGACGCCCAGCGCAACCTTGCCGGATATATTCTGAAGGAAATTGGCAATGTTGAAGATGGGTTCCGCGATTCCGACCTCGTCATTGAGCGTGAATTCCGTACGGGGCGCCAGCAGCACTGCCCCATTGAGCCGCACATCACCATCAGTTGGCTGGATTCAGACGACCGGCTGGTGATCCGCACCAGCACTCAGGTGCCCTATCACACGCGCCGCCAGGTGGCGATGATCCTTCAGCTTCCCGTGCAGCGTGTGCACGTGGTGAAGCCCCGCATTGGCGGCGGTTTTGGCGGCAAGCAGGAGATGCTGCTGGAAGATATTACCGGAGCGTTGGCGCTGGCCACGCGCCGACCGGTGAAGATTGAATACACACGCGAGGAAGAGTTCTACATGGCGCGCGGACGCCACCCGCAGATTCTGAACATCAAGATGGGCGTGAAGCGTGATGGAACGCTGATGGCCAACAAGATGACCGTCTACGCCACCACGGGCGCATACGGCAGCCACGCCAACACCGTACAGGGGAATACGGGCAGCAAGGTTCTTCCCATCTATCGCACCAATAACATGCGCTTTGAGTGTTTCGTAACTTACACGAACACCCCAGTGGCGGGAGCCTTCCGCGGCTATGGCTGCCCTCAGGGTTATTTTGCCCAGGAATCGGTGATGGATGAGATTGCCTACACGCTGGGAATGGATCCTGTAGAACTGCGCAGGAAGAACATGATCCGCCTGGGCGATATTGACGAGCTTTCTGCCCAGCTTGGTGAAGGGCGCAAGGGACTGCCGCGACACATCAACAGTTGTGGCTTGCCGGAATGCCTGGAGCGTGGCATGGCGGCCATCGATTGGAAACGCAAGCGCGAGGAATATTCCAACGCAAAGCCTGGCGGACATTTGCGACGCGGCGTGGGTGTGGCCTGCTCGATGCAGGGCAGCGGCATTGCCGGCATCGATTGGGGCGCGGCTTCTATGAAGCTCAATGAAGACGGCTCCTTCAATCTGCATTTTGGCGCGGCCGACCTGGGAACAGGGGCGGACACAGTTCTCGCGCAAATCGCCGCGGAAACATTGGGCGTCACGCTTGACAAGATGATTGTCTGCTCCGGCGACACGGACTTTACCCCGTTTGATGTGGGCGCGTACGCTTCAAGCACCACCATCATTTCCGGAGGCGCGGTGAAGAAGGCCGCGGAAAAAGTTCGCCACACCCTGCTGCGCATTGCTTCCAAAATGCTGGATGTTCCGGTGGATAACCTGGTCTGCCAGGACAACAAGGTGGTCACCAAGTGCCCGTGTGAGAAGTCGGTGACCATGGAGGATCTGGCCCACTATGCGATGTATAAGGAAAAAGTGCAGGTGATGGAAAACGCCTCGCACTGGAATCCTGACAGCCCTGCGCCCTTCTGCTCCCAGTTTGCCGAAGTTGAAGTGGATACGGAGACGGGACGCATTCGTGTGATTCACCTCGTCACCGCGGTGGACTTGGGCGTGGCCATCAACCCCATGCAAGCGGAGGGGCAGAGTGAAGGCGCATCCGCGCAGGGCTTGGGATACGGGCTGATGGAGGAGGTCGTGCTCGATTCCGCCGGCCGGCCCGTAAATCCTTCCTTCCTCGACTACAAAATGCTGGGTTCGAAGGACATGCCCAAGCTGACGACGATTCTGGTGCAGACGGATGAGCCCCTGGGCCCGTACGGCGCCAAATCGATCTCTGAAATCCCCATCAATGCTCCCGCGCCGGCGGTGGCCAATGCGGTCTATCACGCCATTGGCGTGCGATTCCGAAAAATTCCCATCCGGCCGGAAGATGTGTTGCGGGCCTTGCGAGAGAAGGGGAAGAACTAGGTGTCAGGGAAAACAGGTGGTAGCGCGGACCTGCTCTTTAGGTCCGCGGCGTTTCTATGGCGATTGGAAACGAGCCGCAGACCTACAAACCAGGTCGGGTGCAACACACGTTGAGAAAAGAGGTATCAGGTGTCAGCGGCTCGAGCCCCGTTTTTCCTAACACCTAACACCTAGCACCTAACACCTTGAATTTCATTAAATAAGTGAGCCGTCCCAAACCTATGCCCAACACACCCAAAAAGATCGTCCTTAACCGCGAGCGCATCGCCGCCCTCGCCCAAGCCTACGAAGGCGAGATGGTCAGCTTCTTGCGCGATCTGGTCGCCATCCCGGCTGAGAGCAGCCACGAACGGCCGGTGATTGAGCGCATCAAGCTGGAAATGGAGAAGGTGGGCTTCGATGAGATTCGTACCGATCCCATGGGCAATCTGCTGGGGCGCATCGGCTCCGGCAAGAAGATCATCATGATGGATTCCCACACCGACGCAGTTGGGGTTGGCGATCCCAAGGAATGGGCGTGGGACCCTTACAAAGGCAAAGTTGAAGACGGGTTCATCTACGGGCGCGCATCAAGTGACCAGCGGGGCGGCATGGCCAGCCTGGTTTATGCCGGGAAGATCATCAAGGAGCTTGGCCTTAAGGGGGATTACACACTCTACGTGGTGGGTTCCGTGCAGGAAGAGGATTGCGACGGTCTCGCATGGCTCTATATCCTGAAAGAAGATGGCATCGCCGCGGATTGCGTGGTGCTGACTGAGCCGACCAATTTGCGCGTCTACCGCGGGCATCGCGGGCGTATGGAAATGGAAGTACATTTCCGCGGACGCTCGTGCCACGCCAGCGCGCCGGAACGCGGCGACAACCCCATTTACAAAATGATGCCCCTCGTGCGGGAGGTTGAATCGCTCAATGCCCGCCTGCGTTACGACACATTTTTGGGCAAGGGCACGATTGCGGTTACCGATATCCGCTGCATGTCGCCATCGTTGTGCGCGGTTCCCGGGTCATGCACGATCCACCTTGATCGTCGCCTGACTAAAGGCGATACGAAGGAAAGTGCCGTGGCGGAAATCATGGCACTGCCCAGCGCGCAGGGCGCGGAAGTGGAAGTGATGACCTATGATGTGCCCAGCTACACGGGACTTCGCTACCCGATGGAAAAATACTATCCCACCTGGCTGCTTGAGGAGGATCACCCTCTTGTGCAGGCGGGCGTGAGCGCTTACGCGGCACTGCATGGCGAACCCCCGGACGTGGATAAGTGGGTGTTCAGCACCAATGGCGTGGGTTCGATGGGATTGATGGGCGTGCCCACCATCGGCTTTGGGCCGGGCGAGGAAGATGTTGCGCACAGCGTAATTGAGCGCGTACCCATTAAACACCTGGTGGAAGCTGCCAAGTTCTACGCGGCATTCCCGCTGACGTATGTCAATACCGTGGCTGGTGGATAGTGGTTAATGCCCGGGATGTCGTCCCGCTGGCAATATCTTTCTCTGTGTTCTCTGTGGCAGAGAAAGATCTCACACAGAGTTTACGGAGCAACTCTGTGCACTCTGTGTGAACCTGTTTTAAGCACAGAGGACACAGAGGCTGCGGTTTTGTAGGGCACCCTCTCGTCTAAGCGGCGCGCGCAAGCTGAATGTTTGGAGTGAATCTTGGCTGGCCACTGACTACTAGCTACTAACCACTGGTCGTAGGTCACTAACCACTGCTTCCCTATGTCTGAGCTGCTTCCCATCCCACTTCCTCTGCTCCTGCGCCGGGCGTTTATTGAGTACGAGCGGGAAGGGAAGATCTTCGACTTGCCGAAGGCCAGGATTTTCCGCGGCCTTCCCGGCCTTGACACCTCCGTCCGTTTCCATGGCCATGCCGCCTCCACTCCACTGGGTCCCGCCGCCGGGCCGCACGATCAATTGGTGCAGAACATCGTGCTTTCATGGCTGGGCGGCTCTCGCATCATCGAGCTGAAGACTGTGCAGATCCTCGACGAGCTCAAAATTCCCCGACCCTGCATCGACATCATCAATGTCGGATATAACGTGGAGTGGTCGCAAGAGCTGCGGCTTGAGCAATCGTTGCGCGAGTACGTGGGCGCGGCGATGTTCATTGAAATCCTGAAAGCCTCAAAACTACTGGGCGAGGATTTCCCCGGCGACTGGGGCGATACGATCTTTGATATGAGCGTGGGATACGACCTGGAGGGGATCAGCTCACCACGCGTGCGGGCGTGGATGGAATCGATGAAGGACGCCACCGCTATCGTGAATGAACTGCGCGCGACGCTTACTGGCCCGTGGGCGTGCTATCGCGATTTGCCATTTCCTTCCCGCATCAGCGATACGCTTACACTCTCAACGTTTCACGGCTGCCCCGCCGGCGAGATTGAAGGCATTGCCAGCTTCTTGCTGACGGAGATGGACCTGAACGTCTGCGTTAAACTGAATCCCACGCTTCTTGGCAAGGATCAAGTGGAGCACCTGCTGCACGACGTGCTGGGTTACCACGACCTGTTGGTGACGCAGGAGGCGTTTGACAAGGACCTGCAATTTGCCGAGGCGCTCGATATATTGCCGCGGCTCGACAGGCTGGCTCGCTCGCGCGGCAAGCGCCTTTCCGTAAAGTTCAGCAATACACTGGTGGTGAAGAACCATCGCACCTTCTTTACCGATGAAGTGATGTACATGTCGGGCGCGCCGCTGCACGTGATTACACTGAATTTGGTGCAGAAGTTTCGTGAGTATGTGGGAGCTATGTTTCCCACTTCCTTTTCCGCCGGGCTTGACTCCAACAACATGGCGGACTGCGTGGCCATGAACTTCGTTCCCGTCACCACCTGCACGGATTTGCTGCGGCCGGGCGGCTATGCGCGGCTCATTCGGTACATGGAAAAGCTCGGCGATAAGATGAACGCCGTGGGTGCTTCGCGACTGCCCGATTTTGTGGTTCGCCACGCGGGTCAGGGACCGGCCGCGGTGGAACGAGTGACAAAGGAGATGAAGGATTCTCTGCGCGAGCAATTCTCCGCCGCCGACCCGGAAGATTTGGGCCGAGTGGATTCGTGGGTGGATTCGGAAGTCGCGGTGCCTCTCAAGAAGTGGATCTCCACTCTAGGCGCCTCTCTCAATTCTGTATGCCACCAGGTGGCGGGAAGATTCGAAGAGAAAACCACGATGCTTCCTACCTCAGTGTCATCCGTGCTGCGGCGTGCGGTCGCGGGGCTGGAACAAGCCCTGGTGGATGCCGCGGGCCTCCTGAACACCCCCATCCTGGTGAAGCAGGCGACGGAGAATCCACGTTTCGCGTGGGAGCATAACAAGGGCGTGCCGCGCAAAATCGGCTCAAAGCTCTGGCTCTACGACTGCATCAATTGTGACAAATGCGTGCCCGTTTGCCCCAACGTGGCCAACTTTGTTTATGAGACACAGTCGGTGGATGTTATCTACGAAAACTATGAGCTGACGCCGGACGGGCCGCCGCGGCTCTTGCCTGGAGGCGTCTTCAAGGTGGCGAAAGCGCATCAACTGGCCAATTACGCCGACGCTTGCAACGATTGTGGCAATTGCGACGTCTTTTGCCCTGAGGACGGCGGGCCCTACATCGAGAAGCCCCGATTCTTTGCCAGCCTCGAAACCTACCGGAAATATGCGGGCCGTAATGGCTTTTATGTCGAATTTGATGGGGACCAAGCCACCATCTACGGCACCATCGCCGGGGCCTCTTATCAATTGCGCCTGAATCCTGGTGACAACCGCGCCTGGTATTCCGACGGGAATGCCGAGGTGGAAATCCAACTGACCCATGGCGCCCTGGTGGATTGGAAGCTGAAGCCGGAAATTGCTGAAACGCGCTATGATCTCGATATGCGGCCCTATTTGCAGCTCAAACTGTTGGCGGAATCGATTCGCAATCCGCACCATGTGAATTTTGCGAATGTTGCGGGCCAGTGAGATTTAGTTCCCGTCCCGCTGGTATAAACGCAGATGAATGTAAGGGATGGCCTTGCCCCAGGACTGTCCGAATTATGAATTGGCGGCTACGGTTTGATCACATACGTCCTTTTTGTCCGTTTCTACTCCTCCCGGGGCGGCGGGAAGGTTCGGCGGGAACTGCCCGCTGTCTCCATGAGCGGGAGGAATGGCAGGTTGGGAGAGAATGGGTACCGTTACCCAAGAAGCGACATTTTGTCGCTTGTTAGCTCCAAGCATGAGCCCTGATTACCCGGGATGGTTGGACTGTCCACAATGATGCCGGGCGGAAGGCCCAATTTGGACAAGCCCTTCCCCCTACTCTTAAAGGAGTTCATAAGTGACCACCAAACATGCGCTGTTTAAGGGCAAGGATTACATTTCGACTGAGGAATGGGCCGATTCCGAGATTGAAACCTTGCTGGAAGTGGCGGGCGACTTGAAGCATAAATTCAAGAACCGCATTCCGCATCGTCACCTTCCCGACAAGACGATCTTTCTGATGTTCTTTGACAAGTCCACGCGCACGCGCAACTCCTTTGAAGCTGGCATCACTCAGCTTGGCGGCCACGCGCATTTTCTCACCGCCGACGTCATGCAGGTGTCGCATGGTGAGAGCCCGAAAGATACGGGCATCATCCTTTCCAGTTATGGTCATGCCATCGCCATCCGGCACGATCTGGTTCCGGGCGAGGGCAACACTTACATTCGAGAAGTGGCGAAGTGGGCGAGCGCGCCGGTCATCAACATGCAATGCGATGTTGATCATCCCTGCCAGACACTGGCCGACCTGATGACGATTCGGGAAAAGCTGGGCAAGAATCTGCGCGGACGCAAGCTGGCGGTAAGCTGGGCCTACGCTCCCAGTTACGCCAAGCCGCTTTCCGTGCCGCAGGGATTGATCATGCTGATGCCGCGATTTGGGATGGATGTCGTGCTGGCGAATCCTCCCGAATACGGCTTGATGCCGGAAACTTTGGCGGCCGCCCGCAAGAACGCAGCGGCCGCGAGAGTAAAATTCGAAGTGGTTGACAACATGGATGACGCTTTCCGCGACGCGGATATCGTAATTCCCAAGAGCTGGGGATGTCTTGACACCATGGGAACCAATCCCCAGGAATCCTTGCGCATCGCCAAGCAGTATCGGCACTGGATTTGTGACGATGCCAAGATGAAATTGACCAAGTCGGATTCAATTTACATGCATCCGCTACCGGCAGACCGCGGCAACGAGGTGACGGATGAGATTATCGACAGCCCGCGCTCTGTGGTATTTGACGAAGCGGAAAATCGTCTGCACACGGCGAAGGCAATTATGGCATTGACCATGGCAGACGAGCCAGTTCCTTACGAAGTTGAGGAGTAACTAGGTCCGTGGCCTGTGGCGAATTCGACACTGATTATTACCGATGGCCACCGGATCTTCAGGAAAGCGTCCCAAGCTCTTGAAGGTCTTAGTTTCCGACCGGGGAGTCGGAAAAGCCCGCTGTCATGGTTGAATTCTGGCGAATCACTCCCGTTTCATCGGTAAAGTAGTATTGAGTCCCCGTCGAATTGCTTACCGGATTGGCCGTGAAGCTGAAAGCGTTGATTCGTCCGGTGGTGTCAATTGGACCAGGCGAATAGGTGAAGATGTACCCGCTCTTGACACCGGTGGCCAAAGCGCTATCGATCAGCCCGGCAGCGGTCGAAGACGACGTGCCGTTGCTGGGAGGGGGGGCGAGATAGGACATATTGATGCTGTATCCCGCACCGTACGTGGAAGCGTAAGTCATTTGAGCAATGGACAATGTGTGTAGGGAAGCGACGGCAGACGATTGGTTCGCCGCCACACGTGAACGCAGAAAGTTGGGAATCGCGATTGCGGCGATAATGAGGATGATCGCAACCACAATCAAAAGCTCGATTAGTGAAAATCCTCTCGCAGCCTTGCTCATTCGATGCTCCTTTGAGCAGCACGTCCGTTCAACCGGAATGTTCGCTTTTGGTTAAAAGCCTGATGGTAATGTACATCCGAGTCATTCTGAATTCAAGGCCCAGTTGGCTAGGACAGTACTTTAGTTTATTCCGGTAGATCTCTGATAGTTGATAGGACTGAGTTAATTCACAGCTTGTTACGTATCTGCGCCCGGGGTCGATCTTCGTTTGACGGGTTCTCAGGGCAGCATGGTGGAAGGCGCGACGTAAATTATGTTGATCCGCAACGCCCGCGTGCTCACATTCGACTCTGCCCATCGCGTACTTGATTGCGGTACTGTGGAGATTCTTGCTGACGGCTCGATCGGGGAAGTAACAGACACTCGGCGCTCGGATTCCCCAGGCCTACCTCTTAATCACCAACCTGCCCGGGAATGGAACACTCCCGGCAACGAAGTGCTCGACGCGCGAGGCAAGCTCCTAATGCCTGCGTTAATCAACTGTCACACGCACCTATACAGCACGCTGGCGCGGGGGATTTCGCTCCCCGGGCGGGCGCCTGGCAATTTTCCTGAGATTTTGAAGAAGCTCTGGTGGCGGTTGGACCGTGCTTTGAATCTGGACGATGTTTATTACAGCGCCTTAGTAGGCCTGATCGACTCCGCCAAGTGCGGCGTGGGCACGCTAGTGGATCACCACTCCAGCCCCAACGCTTGCACCGGAAGCCTAGACCAGATTGAGCAGGCTTTTCGCAAAGTCGGCCTCCGCGGGGTTCTGTGCTACGAAACTTCTGACCGCAATGGCACGGCCAGTGCGGCCGAGGGCATCAGCGAGAACATCCGTTTTCTCCAACGCCACCGCAAGGGCGTCGGCGATGAATTGGTAGCTGCCAGCTTTGGATTGCACGCTTCCTTTACCCTCAGCGACCGTACGCTGCGTCGTTGCGTTGAGGCGAATCAGTCCTTGCGGGCGGGTTTCCATGTGCATGTGGCGGAGGACCGCTGCGATGTGGATGACGCCTGGCGGCGGTACCACAAATCGCCGGTACGGCGTCTGCGTGCCCTCGGTATCCTGGATGACCATTCAATTGCAGCGCATTGTGTGCATGTTAACACGACCGATATTGCGGCTCTTGCAGGACTTCAGATCAACGTGGTGCACAACCCCCAATCGAATTGCAACAACGCCGTTGGCACCGCGCCCCTGCTGGAGATGGTTCGCCATGGTGTCTTGGTGGGATTGGGCTCCGATGGTTACACGCCGAGCATGTGGGAAGAGTTTAAGGCCGCGTTCCACATGCAGAAGGTGCGCAATGGAGATCCTCGCGTGGCTTTTTCGGAAGCTTACGCCGCCGCGCTGCTGAACAATCGGACTATCGCCAGGAAGATCTGGGGATGGGAAATCGGGCGGATTGAAACCGGCGCGCGGGCGGACCTGCTGCTGGTGGATTACTACCCTCCCACAGCACTCAACAACTCCAACCTGTTCGGCCACTTTCTTTTCGGGATCGCCAACGCGCCGGTGGATTCTCTGATCGTCAATGGGCGTTATGTGCTGCGCGGGAAGGAATGTGTTACCGTGGACGAGCGCGAGGTGGCGGCGAAAGCCGCCCTTCAAGCGCGTTCCTTGTGGAATAGATTTTAGGAGTGATAACTTTTCACCGCAGAGGCGCGGAGAAGGAGTTCGAAAGAACAAGGTGAAAGACAACGCCGCAATTTTTGCGTTTTGAATTTTGACTTTCTTTTTACTCTGCGTCTCTGCGGTGAAGCAGTTTGAGGAGTTCCATGAACGCTTTCGTCCCCGGCCCCACCTATGCGGAAATGCTCGACCCCGCGACGTTGCCTTCTGCTTTGAGGAAGAAAGCAGTTGCAGCCGCCAAAGGCGACGAGCTTGATCCCGCCAATCTTTTCAACATCACCTGGCGCGGGCCGGACCACAGTGTTCGCCACGTCGTGCTGCCCAAAGAGTTGACGGGCGTTAAGGCGAACATTGTGGTGATGGTGGGGCATTTCTTCCCTTCGGGCAGCCACAAGGTGGGGCCTGCTTATTCCACACTGATGGAAGGCGAATTGACGGGCGAAATTGAGCCCGGGAAGAGCACCACAATTGGCCCGTCCACTGGAAATTTCGGCATTGGCGTGGCTTACGTTTCCAGGCTCAAGGGTTACCCCGCCATTGTCATCATGCCGGAAGGGATGAGCTCTGAACGCTACGAGCGCATTCGGCAATACGGTGGGGAACTGGATCTTACGCCCGGCTCCGAGAGCGATGTCATTCTGGTGTTGGAGCGGACGCAGGAATATCGTAAGGACCCGCGCAACAAGATGCTGGCGCAGTTTGAACTGCTGCCAAACTACCGCTTTCACCGCTACGTCACGGGGCGTAGCGCCCTGGAAGCCGCAAAGCCCTATGGGAATGGGCGCATCGCGTTGTTCGCTGCGGCGCCGGGGTCCGCCGGAACGTTGGCGGCGGGTGACGAGGTCAAGGCTTCCTATCCGGAATGCCTGATTGCGGCGCTGGAACCGCAGGAGTGCTCCACCCTCTTTAACAACGGATTTGGGAGTCATCGCATAGAAGGCATTGGCGACAAGATGGTGACCCTTATCCACAATGTGTTGACCACCGATTATGTAATCTTGATACACGACGACGATTGCGTGATGGGGCTGGAATTGCTTGAGCGGCGTCAGCATGGCATCGAACCGTTCCTCGGGTTGCCGGCCGGATCGCTCCAATGCTTCCAGGGATTATTCGGTGTTTCGGGCATCTGCAACATCCTCGGGGCAATTCGCATGGCGAGTTTCCTCGATCTCGGTCCGCAAGACAACGTAGTGACGATCGCCACGGACGGGTTTGATCGCTATCCCTCCGTTCTTGCCGACCTAGAGCGGCGACGACCGCTCCGTGTGAGCGAACTTGATGCCCGCATCGAAGAGGTTTTCCGCGGAGGTGGGCCTGAAGACATCCTGGACGTGCGTCCGCAGCAACAGAAAGAGCGGCTGTTCGGCTACAAGAAAGATGTGTGGACAAATTTCGGATATTCCCCGCCATACCTGGAAAGTATGAAATCACAGAGTTTTTGGGATGCCGAGTTTAGCAAGGTTGGTGAAATCGATTCGAATCTGCTTCATACACGGGGCAGGATGTAAAATCCAAATTGTAACTGGTAAAGGACAAAGGCAGGCGGCTGAATGCTTAAGTGTAAATCAGCGCTTTCCGCTTCCTCGACGCATGGGAAGACCTCAAAGGCAGTGCGAAATCTCTTTCGGCCTTCATCCTTCACACTTTGGCCTTTACCCTTTTGCCTTTACCCTTTATCATTTCTTACCATTTCGGTCGGAGCGTGCTCATGGAAAATGCAGAGGTTAAACCCAATGTTGCCCTCATCCGGGAGAAGTCCCAATTGATGTCTGCCTCGGAAATTGACCGGACGCTTGTGCGGCTGGCTAATGAAATCCTGGAGCGTAACAACGGGCTGTCCGGAGTTGTGCTGGTCGGGGTTCGGCGGCGGGGGGTTCCCCTGGCAGAGCGGCTGGCCAGGAAAATGAAGGAAATTGAAAAGACAGCTCCCCCCGTGGAGACGCTGGATATTACCTTCTACCGCGACGACCTTTCCACTGTTGCTCAGAAGCCGGTGGTGCAGGAAGTCCCTTCGGCTTTTACGGTTGAGGGGAAGACGGTGATTCTGGTGGATGACGTCCTCTACACCGGTCGCACCACTCGCGCCGCTCTGGATGCCCTGCTGGATCACGGGCGGCCTCAACGGGTGGACCTGTGCGTCCTGATCGACCGCGGCCATCGCGAATTGCCCATCCAGGCCAACTATGTGGGGCGGGTTATCCAAACCTCGGATATTGAGGTGATCGAAGTCCGCCTGCAGGAGATCGACAACGAAGAAAAGGTAAAACTTTGCGAACGAGTTTTATAGTGACCCCCTATTTGCCTGAACACACGCGCCTGCTCTCGTAAGGATTCTGCGATAGCAGATCTCCTTCCCGGTAAAGACCTTTTGAAATCATGGTGGGGCACGATTTTGAGATTGGTCGGCCCCATCCCTTCCACCTTGCCTGAATTCGTCATCCACATACCTCCCCCCTTGTCATGAGCGCCTCACGAGAGTCGGGGGGGCTTTAGTTCCAAACACGACTAAATACCCAAATAAAACGTTGTCATAGTCATAAACAAGTTTTATGGAACTCCACGGAGAAGCGCACCGAGGATTGGCTGATTGATTCTGCGATTCTCCATCTTGGAGGGCGGCAATTAGAAATTATTTTTATGGGATATCATCAATAAAATGTTGCGATTAGGCCGATATCCCATGGATGTTAAACCGGAACCCTCCAAATGCACACGCCCATATGGCAGCATTTACATTGGCGTAACATTGATTTTCCTCCAAACATGATTGATATGGGGAAATGGAGTCTGCCTACCATATCTCATAGAGCCATACTGAAATGAAAAGACGGTGTCGGTTTGGCTTATGTAATTTCAGATACTTACAGCAACTCTCAATTTCCGGGAGTTTGGACTTAAGTTTGCGTGTATAAGGATTCAACCTTACAGGAAACAATTTAACGGGGGGAGAAGGTAACCGGGATTTCACAGTCTCGTAGTGCAACCCTTAATAGGCCTCGGCTTAGAATTGGGGTGTTACACAAGTGATTCGGAACACGATTGGAAGTCGGCAAAAAATATCTCCGGATCCTGCCCCGGCTCGGTAGGAAATTACAAGGAAGAAGAGGAAGAATATGAAATTAGAGACGAACTGGCATTTCAGCCTGTTGCGGAACCGATTGCTGGTTGCTGCTTTGACACTTTTCGTGCTCATTGGCTGGCAAGTCCGTTGCCAGGCACAACAGACCGTCGGAGCCATAACCGGGACAATTTTGGATACCTCGGGCGCCTCTGTGCAAGATGCCATGGTGAAGGCGCACAATGTGGCCACCAATTTTGAGGTGACGGCGCATTCCAAGTCCAATGGTTCCTATTCTATATCCAATCTTCCTGTCGGAACTTACACATTAAGCATCTCGAAGGCTGGGTTTGAGACGGAAACCCATACTGAGGTTCTGGTTACCAGTGACCGCACCACCACGGTGGACGGCGCCCTGAAGGTCGGGGCTGTCAGCACGACGGTGGAAGTCACCGCCGTTGCTCTGATGAATCAGACGGATACCACCAACGGCTATGTTGTTGATCAGGCCACCATTCAGGACACTCCGCTCGGCACAGGCAGCTTTACGCAATTGGCGATATTGGCTCCGGGCGTGCACGCGGATTTTCTAGAAGGCGGCGGAAGTAACGCTGGGCTCGGCAATCAGGCGATCTGGGCCAACGGCAATCGCGACACTAGCAATAGCTTTTCGCTAAACGGCGTCAGCACCAACAACCTCTTTAATGGAAACTCCACCAGTTCGGTGGGAGAGAATCGCTTCACATTTAATATCGGTGAGAGTTTCGGTGCGGGTGGCGCGCTTCAAACCAACACTTCCGTGTACGGCGCCATTGGCCAGGCCTTGCCCACTCCTCCTCCCGACGCTATCCAGGAAATTGCTGTAAATGCCGCCATGTATGACGCCACGCAAGGCAACAGCAGCGGTGCGCACATCGGCGTGCTGACCAAATCGGGCACCAACCAGATGCACGGATCGGCGTGGGAACAATGGCAAAACAGCGTCATGAACGCCGCGCCGTTCTTTTATAACGCCGTGAACCTTTCTACTCCGTTCATGAATCGCAACCAATTTGGCGCTACCCTCGGTGGCCCCATCAAGAAGGACAAGGTTTTTTACTTCGTTTCCTACCAGGGAGTTCGCATCTCCGATGCGTCGGACTCCACCAAGGACGTCACCGTGCCGCTGGGTCTAACCAGCGACCGAAGCGCCGGCGGAATTGCTCAAGCGGTTAATTCTACCTACGGCACAACTTCGTTCTCTCCCACCCAGGTCAGCACCGTGGCGCAGAACATTTTGCAAGCCAAACTTCCCAATGGACAATTCCTCATTCCGAACCCGAACCCGGCAATTAACTACAATACGCTCGGCTATGATGCCATCGTCCAGGGACCCAACACGAAGGCCGATGTCGACCAGGGAACCGCTGGCTTGGACATCGCACTAACGGATAAAGATCATTTGTCGGGAAAATACTATGTTCAGACCGACCCAAGCAGTAGTCCGGTGGGCGCTGCCGGCGTCCTGTTGGGGTTCCCCCAGACGCTTTCTGCGGGTAGCCAGGTGTTTTCGCTCGCCAACACCAATATTGTGTCGCCCAACCTCACCTGGGAGCAGCATTTTGGCTTCACGCGAATGCTGGCTTACTCGCATACGGGACAGGATTTTACTCCGAGCCAGATTGGGATGAACCTGCTTGGCGCTACCAAGTTTCCCCAGCTCGAAATCTCCACGATCGACCCTACGATTGGCGGCGATATCCAGTTCGGCCCCAGCACCAGTTTTGGCGATGCCGGAATGTTCCAAAATCAGTGGGAGGCCGAATCTCAGCTCAACTGGGTGAAAGGGCGGAATACCATTGCGATCGGTGGACAATGGGACCACACGCAGCTCAATATCATCAACAACAATACGGGCACCGACATCGTGAACTTCAAGACCTTTGAGACTTTTGTGGAAGGAACGGTGCACAATGGTGATGCGTTTTCGGGTTCGGCCAGCCGCTATTACCGGTCCGATACCGCGGGCGTTTATATTAACGATAACTTCAAGCTGCGCAGCAACCTGACGTTGACCGGCGGCATCCGCTGGGACTACGACGGGCCGCTCACAGAAAAATACGGCCGGCTGACCGGGTTCGACGCCAGCAAGTACTCCTATGATGTGGCCTCAGACACCATCATTTCCTCCGGCTTGGAAATTGCGGGAAACAACGCGAACGCCACGCCGGGAGCCAGTGATTCACTCATGAACCACCGCCAGTGGGGCTTTGCTCCGCGCGTCGGCATCGCTTGGACGCCCATGGCGAAGCTAACCGTGCGCGCCGGCTACGGCATGTACTATGATCGCGGCGAGCTGTTCAGCTATTTCTCGGCCGGTGCAGGCTCCGGCTTTAATGGTCCTTTTGGTGTGACCCTAGCTCCGCCGTTTGTTGAGCCCGTATCTGCCTCCTCGGGAGCAACCGCGTCTGCGCCCTTTGGTACCACGGCGCCGCCGCCCCCCACCGCGAGCGCTGCCGCCTATCTGGCCCAATTGCCCAATTTTTCCCAAACCGCCTGCGGTTATCCTGGATGCTGGCCGGGTGGCAACCTTTCTGGTCCCTTCACATTTGCGGGTTATGACATCAACAACAAGCTGCCTTACACCCAGAACTGGACCTTTGATCTTCAGTACCAGCTTTCCAATGACTGGTTGTTTGAAATTGGCTATGTGGGAAACTATGGCCAGCATGAAGTCCTCCCTATTCCCTTTAACGAGCCACGCATCGCGACACCGTCCAATCCGCTTTGGACGCAGAATCCCGCAAACGAACAAATCTATTCGTACGGTGGCGCAACGTGCTACGAAAGTTTTTCCAATACCGCACCCTGCCAATACCCGAACTGCTGCACCTTGGAACCCATCTCCACCAATGAGTATTCCGGCAATGCCCCTCTCCGCGTGCCGTATATTGGCTATGACATGAATTCAGTCACCTACAATGCCGAGGGCGTCTCCAACTACAATGCCCTGCAAGTTCAAGTCCGCAAGCGCCTTTCTCACGGGCTGCAATTGACCGCTGCATATACCTACTCGCACACGCTGGACGAACAAAGCGGTCTGGGCCTGTTTGTCACGGGAAACAACGCCTTAACTCCAAGAGCCAATTATGGGTCGGCGGATTTCGATCAGACCCACGTTTTGCTGGTGAATTACAGTTACACAATTCCCAGCTTCGCCAAGGATAACAAGGTGCTGGCTTATGCGGTGAATGGTTGGACGATTGGCGGAATGACGGTGGCCGAGAGCGGCCAGCCCTATAGTGTGTATGACTACTCCGGATCAGTCGGAAGCCTCTACTTTGGCTCCGATGTTTATATTGAAAACCCCATTGTCCCTCTTGCCCAAGGCGTGAAGGCCAAGCAGGCGGAACTTCAGGGTACTACCGGGGTCAATGCGGGTAAGCCAGTGCTGAACGTCAGCGATTTTTACCCGCAGTTTGTTCAGCCTGGCACGGACGGAGTGCCTCCGTGTGACGCGTCGGGGTGCGATGTTTATGAGTCCACATTCTCAAACACGGGCCGGAACATGTTCCGAGGCCCGTTCCAGGTGCGCTTCGATATGAGCCTCGCCAAGCAGTTCCCTATCATCAAAGACCGTTTCAACCTGCGCTTTGAAGCGGATGCATTCAATATTTCCAACACTCCTGACTTTGACGCACCCAATAACAACGCGTTTTACTTCGGTGGCTACTCGGCGCCCCCTTATCTTCCCGGCCAGGGGCAGTACGGCCTGGGGTCGGTTGAACACACCATTGGCAGCTCGCGCTTCTTCATGCTGAACCTGCACTTGCTGTTCTAAGGCACTCGCATCCCGCCCTCCCGGCGAATCACCGATTTGTGCCGGGCGGGCGGGCTCTATTCACCTTCCATTTTGAGTGATTCTGATCAGCGCTTCGATTAGGCACCGGCAGCAGTGGCCGTAAATCGGGGCGCAATCTGCTCAGTGATAAACGTTTCGATGGGGGTAGGCGTGGTGTTCGCCGGGGAGCGAGGCTCCAGCGCCCTCATGTGTCCGGAGTTCAGCGCTTCCGCCATCTCCAGAATCAGGTCCGCCATGTTGGCTGACATGCCCATTTGCACAAAGGCGGGTTTAAGCTGTGCGGGGGGAAGCTGCGCGTACTTGAGATCAGGCTTACCAATGGCATTGCCGATCGCTGTCGTCAATTCCTGGTAGGTCAAATTGCGCTGCCCCTGAAGTTCACGCGCCGCTTTGCCGCTGAAATCAAGCTTCAACAGCACTTCGGCCGCTGCTGCGCCAATATCACAAGTGGCAATCATCGCCAATTTCAGGTCCCCGCGCAGTGGGCCGCCGGTCATGCCAAAATCTTGGATGACACCGATTTGCGGCAGGATGTTCTCCATAAAGTACCCAGCGCGAAGATAGACCGCCTTCAGCGCAGCGATTCCATTCAGCTTCTGCTCCAGGTTGTACAGGCCCACCACCGGCCCTGTCTTTTCTGGCTGATCGGCTCCAATGCTGCTGAGCACCACCGCATACTCCAGTCTGGAGTTCCGCACTGCCGCCACAATCGCGTCATTTACCTGCTCCTGGTAATCTCTGAAATTGGGAGCCGTGTTATTGGGCGGAATCATCAGATAGGCCGCTTTCGCCCCACTAAATGCCTTCGTCAGCGCCGCCGCATCCGTGACGTTGGCAGTGAATGCCTCCGCGCCTTTCTGCCTTAACCCTTCCAAACGACCGGTGTCTCGCCCAATCGCTCGTACTTTTTCCCCATGGGCCAAGAGTTTCTCGGCCACTATCTTTCCAGTGTTCCCGCTCGCACCGATAATTGCATACATAGGCACACCTCCATACTTTGTTTGATGCGCGGAACCTATCGAGGGTACGCACCTTTTCAATGTCGCGGGAACTGAATCATCAAGGGGGGGGGTCCTTTGGATGGAAGTTCCCTTTGGAGTTGCGCAGGACTGTCCTCCAAGGCCAACTAAGCGCTTTCTCCTTGTGCCGGGCCACGCGGGCGGTTTGTCGAAATTGAATAAATTGCAGTGGCGCCCAAAATTCCTCCCACCGTGACGATACCCCAGGCAAGATTGTAGCTGTGACGCGTGTCGAAGATGTGCCCGGCCATCACGGGCCCAAAAGTCTGGCCCAATGAATCTGCCATGATAATCAGCGCCAATAATTTCCCCAGTGACTGAAGTCCGAAGCAATCCGCTGCGACCAACGGGATCAGCATGTAGTCCGCCCCCATGGCGAATCCAAAGGCCACCGCAAATCCATACACCGCCGTGGGGTGGCGGCAGATGAGCAGCGCGGGGATGGCGAGAGCCAATATCAGGTAAAAGAGGGCCATCACGTTTTTACGCGTGAAGCGGTCGGCAATATGCCCCACCAGCACTCTTCCCGCAAGGCTCGAAACCAGCAGTATGCTCAAAGCGCGGGAAGCCCAGCCGGCGGAGTAACCATCATCCTTCAGGAAGAGAATGAAATGGGAAATGACAGTGCCGATGGCGCCAATGGTGAGCGTGCTGCCCACCAGCAGAAGCCAGAAATTCAGAGTGCGGATGGCCTTGAGGACAGGAACCGGGGACACATCTGCAACTCCGCCCGCAGCCTGGGCGGATTCGGCGCCGTCCGGGAGCAAACCCATCTCGCCCGGGGTCGAACGTGTGATCCAGATTCCGGCCGGAAAGAGGACAACGAGAATGACCAATCCAATCGCCTGGAAGGACCGTCGCCAGCCGAGGTGTTCGATCAGAGCGTGGATCAGGAGCGGGGATGTCGCGCCCCCGACGCCAAGTCCCAGGTAGGCATAGCCCATGGCTCTTCCCCGCAAAGCCCGGAACCAGTTGGCAACCAGCACCTGGTTGGGGATGGGACCCGCCAGTGTATAGCCCACTACTTCGGTGATGCAGAGCAGGTAGTATTGCCGCACCGAAACGATCATTCCCATGAATACCAGGGATAGGCCGACAAAGCCGATTCCGCAAAGAATGACAGCGCGAGCGCCGGCGCGATCAATCAACGCTCCTGCAAGCAATCCGAACAGCGGCGCCATGACCACAAAGCCATAGAAAATGCCCGTCGTTGCCTGCTGCCGTGTGAACCCTAAGGAGTCAATCAACGAAGGATAAAAAACAGGAAAGCCATAATAAACGATTCCGGTGGTCAGGAATAAGTTGAGGGATGCGGAAACTACAATCCACCATCCGTAGAAGATTCCGCCACGCGCCGCATCTTTCATAAAATCACTCGCCTCAAGGTCAGGATCACTCTGGCATTCTCTATCAACCAGGACTGAGATTATCTGTTTCCAGAGCCTGGAAGTTGCAATTTCTTCTTCGAGTTGTCCGTCATCCGAACTCAGGGCCGAGAATCCCGCAGACAAGTTCCGGGCGACCTTTGTGGATATTCGCGCCTCGCCGCATCCGGGTGAGTGGGCGCTCAAATTCGAAGCCTCGTGCTTGCAGTGCGCCTCTGGCCCACGGATTGGATTTCAGGCAATCGATGACGATAGTTTCTCTCCCAGACCGAGCCAGAAAAGTGTCCAGCATCTGTTCGGTCGCACCTTCGTCTCTCGCCACCCAGGGGCCGAGGCTGTCTGAATGCGATCCGCGACGCCCCAATGAATATCCTGTCACGCCTGCGTGCCCAATCAAAACCTGAACAAATTCCGGGGCCGACTCTGCCATCGATCGTAACAGCCCGCTGCGGTCGGCGCCAAAAACCTCCCGGTCTAGTAGCAGGGCTCTTTCAAGATTGGGAGCGGACACTACCGATTTCGCATGTCCCGCTTGCCTCGTCAGCCTCCAGCGCTCAATTTCATATTCGTCCACAAATCCCAATTTTTCATACACCGGTCTACCCTGCGGCGTGGCGTCCAGCCTGACGCAGGGAATATCACGCGAATCGAGATGCTGGATGGCCTTCTGAAGCAGCGCTGTACCGATTCCATGTTTCCGGAACTCCGGATCGACCAACACCATGCCAATCCAGGCAAAACGATCTTCGTAGACGATGGTCGCTACAGTTCCTGCCACACGGCCATCAACCTCGTTTACGAAACACCCCTCAGGGTTGGCGGCGAGAAACAGTTCCCAATCCGCCTCGGACTGGTTCCAATAGGCGATCTCTTTCAACCGCATCCCGGCTGGGATGTCGAATTGCGTCATCTGTCGGATTTGCATGGTTGCCAGCTCAACCGGGAGGCCAAGTCGCCGCCCACTGAGGAAGAGCCCCATCAGGGTGCGAGCGGATTGTAACACGTGCCACAATCCCGCGAACCCGGTTCACGCAAAAATTTGTGATCTCACTCCGAAGCCGACGTGCTCCGGACGAGTCATGTTATATTGTCGCCTTGAAACAAGTGCCCATTCATTACGTCCCGGCATGAATCATGTGGGGAAATCTGCGTGGATGGCCGCCTCAGGAATTACTGCTGATGGACTTTATTGAGTCTGAGGAACACCTGGAAGACCGGTTGGCGACGCCGAGCTCAGCGGACTGCGAGATGGTGCGCCGTCTGGAGGGTGATGTCGTCATCCTGGGGGCTGGGGGCAAGATGGGTCCGTCGCTGGCGCGGCGGATCAGGCGCGCAGCGGATGCCGCCGGGACGCATCACAAGGTCATCGCTGTTTCCAGGTTTTCCTCGGCAACGTTGGTTAATGCGCTCAACCGGGATGGGATTGATACCATCGCTTGCGATCTCCTGAACCGGTATGAGGTGGAAAAGCTGCCTCTTTGCGCCAACGTCCTATTTCTTTCCGGCAGGAAGTTTGGTTCCACGGACCGCCCTGACCTCACCTGGGCCACGAACACGATAATCCCCGCTTATGTTGCCAGTCACTACGGATCCTCGCGAATTGTCGCGTTTTCAACCGGGAACGTCTACCCTCTCGTCAAGGTGAATTCGCAAGGGTCGGCTGAAACCGATGCGCCCGATCCCATCGGGGAATATGCGCAATCCTGCCTGGGGAGGGAGCGGGTTTTTGAATACTACTCCCAGGAATACGGAACGCCATGCCTGCTCTTCCGCCTGAATTATGCTGTGGATCTGCGGTACGGTGTGCTGGTGGATATTGCGCGCAGAGTTTTTGCAGGTCAGCCCGTCAATCTGACAGTTCCCGCTGTGAACGCGATTTGGCAGGGCGACGCCAACTCCTACGCCCTGCGTTGCCTGGAGCATTGTGCGTCCCCGGCGCGGGCCTTTAATGTTACTGGGCCGGAGATCGTCTCCGTCCGTCGCGCTGCGGAATTCTTTGCGGGGAGGTTCCATCGCGAGCTGGTTTTTGAGGGCCGGGAGGGGGACCGCGCATTCCTGGGGAATGCGTCCCTCTGCCACTCACTGCTGGGTCTTCCCGAGGTCGCACTCGATTTGCTGATGCAGTGGGTGGCCCACTGGGTTGAGCGAGGGGGCGCGAACCTGGGCAAGCCCGCCAAATTCGACGTTGTTGACGGTAGGTATTAAAGAGAATGTCTTCCTCATCCCAGATGGACCCGCAAGCCCGCGGGATTCTGCGTCAGGGAGTGGTGATCCCCGCGCATCCCCTTGCTCTTAATTCCGCGCGTAAGCTGGATGAGCGCCGCCAGCGCGCGCTGACGCGCTACTACTGTGAGGGTGGAGCGGGTGGCATCGCCGTGGGTGTCCACACCACTCAGTTCACCATCCGCGATCCCAAAATCGGACTCTTCGCACCCGTCCTGAAACTCGCCGCGGAAACCGTCCGCGAGAGCGAGCAGTTGCTGGGCAGGTGTTTCCTCAAGATTTCCGGAATCTGCGGATCAACCCCGCAAGCGGTCTCCGAAGCAGCATTGGCGCGCGAGCTTGGCTATGACGCGGGATTGTTGAGCCTGGGGGCGTTGCGCTCGGCTTCCACTGACGTGCTTATTGAACACTGCCGTGCAGTTAGCGAAGTCATCCCGCTCTTTGGATTCTATTTGCAGCCTGCGGCGGGTGGCCGCATTTTGGCGTTCGATTTCTGGCGGCGGTTTCTTGAATTGGAAAACGTCATTGCCATCAAGGTGGCGCCGTTCAATCGCTACCAGACGCTCGATGTTGTTCGCGCCTTGGCTGAAAGCGGCAGAGAGCAGGAGATAGCCCTCTACACGGGCAATGATGACAACATTGTGGCCGACCTCCTCACGGAATTTCGCGTTCACACATCGGCTCGCACCGTCAGCATTAGATTCGCGGGAGGTTTATTGGGACACTGGGCTGTTTGGACCCGCCGCGCCGTGGAGTTATTGGACAAGGTTCGAGAGAGCCGGGAACGCCCAGAGCTGACACCTGACCTGCTTGCCCGCTCGGCTGAAACTACCGATGCCAATGCCGCTCTTTTTGACGCGCAGAACAATTTTGCCGGATGCGTTCCCGGCCTGCATGAGATCCTGCGACGCCAGGGGTTCCTGGAAGGGCGCTGGTGCCTGGATCCCAATGAAGATGTTTCTCCCGGCCAACTTGCGGAGATCGACCGGATCTACGCCTCCTACCCTTACCTCAATGACGACGATTTCGTCGCGGCCCATGTCGAACGCTGGCTCCGCTGAAAGAATGCCTCCTATCCCGTCATCGAGTCATCCCATGCAGACGTCAGCGCAATTGGCTTGCCTCCCTGCTGCCCCGTCCTCAGCATCAATCACGCAACCGAAAACTCCCCCACCCAACCGGTGTTTCGGTCCGAAGCAACTTTTTTTCGATTCTGAAAAATTTCTGCAATCCGACTTGCCATAATTCGACGTATCTGTGAATGGGTAACCAATTTCAGGCTATTGGGCAGTTGCGTCGTATCTTGACAGCTTAACCGACGGGTTCATGACTCACCGGGCGATCAATAAATGCTTGGTTTGAAGGGCAATGGGAGTGTGTCTGTACTAATCGATTTCAACTATTTTGAAGCCAATCCTTGAGATGAGGTGCATTCAGATGAGGTACGCAGCGAAGAACAAGATTGCAGTTTTCACTCTAACCCTGGCAGTGGTAACGGTCTCGGCTTGCGCAGCCTTGCTGCTCAGTCCGTCCGGGATCATGGCCTCCAGCCACCGCGAAGCGCCGATTACAGCCCTCGATCCGATGGCTGACATCACTGACCTTTGGGCTTTTCGCAGCTACGATGCGCAAGGTCGCGATACCCCTACTCCCAGCGTAACCATGATCATGGGCGTCAATCCCTTTGAGGAGCCAGCTAACGGGCCCAACTGGTTTCCCTTCGATCCCCAGATCATGTATGAAATCCACGTTGATAACACTGGCGACGGGGTAGACGACATCGTTTTTCAACTTCGCTTCCAGACCCAGTACCAATTGCCAACCGTATATACCGGGATCGCCGGGTTCTCGGCGGAAGGTGGCGGCACCGCTCCTGGTGTCCCGCCCCAGATTACCGACTTCACGAATCCTGGGTTGAGCTTCCGCCAGACTTACACCGTCACCATGGTCAAAGACGGCGTCCCGACGCCCATTTTGAATACCGACGGCTCACCGTTTTACGCAGTCCCCGCCAATGCCGGACCGCGTACCATCAAATATGCCGATCTCTACGCCGCAGGCACTTACACCAGCACCAACAAGGCCATTTCAGTTTTTTCGGGAACCGTCGACGACCCCTTTTTCATCGATCTGGGCGGAGCTTTTGACACCGCCAATTTCCGCCTCCTTGAAGGCGGCCCACCCAATGGAACGGGCGTCCCGGGAGTCCTTTCCGCCAGCGAAGACGCTGCCAAACAGAATTTTGCTCCTGACACGGTTTCCGGATACGCCGTTGATGTGATCGCGCTTCAAGTGCCCATCAAGATGCTGACCTCCACGGGCCAGGTCGAGGTTGCATCCTCCCCGCATGCAACCCTCGGAATCTGGGCTTCCACGTCACGGCCTCGGGAGACGATTCGCCCTGGAGCCAGTTCGCCGGGGGACTCTTCGTTTGCCTTGGGTGGTTACACTCAGGTACAACGGCTGGGGAATCCGCTGATTAATGAGCTCATCATCGGGACGGGATCAAAAGACTATTGGAGCATGTCCAATCCCGTCCACGACTCACAATTCGCCGGCTTTGACCTGGACCCGCTTTTCGTCACGATTGTCGACTCCCTCTATTCCGTGCTTGCCCCGGGCGCTCTCTACTCCCCGCCCGCTCCGCGGACTGACCTGCTTCCACTGGTGGAGTATGTACCTCCCATCGCTGCACCGGGTACTCCTTCCGGCCCGATTGCCGACTTGCTGCGTTTGAACACCGGTGTTCTTCCCACCGCGCCGGCGAGTGCCAAACGCCTGGGGTTGCTTGCTGGTGACGCTGCCGGATTCCCCAACGGACGGCGACTGGCTGATGATGTGGTTGACATCACCTTGCGCGTGGCCGTTGGAGGCGTCCTGGCCGGAAACAAGTGCGGCCCCAGCCATACCACTAGCTGTGGCGTTTTCCCCAATAATGCGCTGGGTGATGGAGTGAACGTGAATGATGTGGACACCGATCTCGCCAGCGACGGCGTTACCAATCTGGTAGAGCCCAATACTCACTTCCACACGTCATTCCCTTACGTGGACTTCTGCCCGAGCGGACGCAACCGGCGCCATATCGACCCCGGCGAACCTGGTTGCACTGCCGGAACAGGCCCTGCCTGCCCAGTCGAGTAACTTCAACATTCCCCGGGGGCCGGCAATACTCGTGACCGGCCCCCGGGGGGTAAATTAAATCTCTGACCCCCAGGATTAATATGAAGACGTTTGCCTTGGCTCTCGCTCTTGCAATTTCGACTTCGGGGGCTCCCATCGCAGGTGGAGATTCCTCGCCCTCCCCCGCTGCTCTCCGCGTCGAAACCGCTCAAAAGGTCCTGCAAAAGCAGCCGAACCGCTTTCAGGCTGATAACGACTTGGCGATGGCCCTGATCCGCCGCGCCCGCGAAACCGGCGACAGTTCCTATTATCAGCAGGCTCAAGACGCAATCGACCGCTCTCTCAAAATCCAGCCGGAAAATTTTGAGGCGGGTCAGGCACACGTTGCTCTGCTGCTTGCCGAACACCAATACCATTCAGCCCTGGATGAGGCTCAGACGCTCAATCATCGCATGCCTGACGCGGTGCTGGTCTGGGGATACATGGCAGAGGCAGACGCAGCGCTTGGGGATTACAAGCAGGCGGAAGAGGCTGCGCAGTGGATGATGGATCTGCGTCCCGGCAACCTTCCAGCTTATCTTTGCGGCGCAGCCCTGCGGCAGGATTGGGGCGATATAGATGGCGCTTTGGATTTCTTTTCCAAGGCCCTCCAACAAACTCCCCCTTTCGAACACGAGGAAGCAGCATGGATCTTGACCAGAATGGCTCGCATCCATCGGCAGATGGGCAGAACCGCTCAGGCTGAAGCGCTCCTGAAGCAGGCCCTCACGACGTTTCCGGATTACCGCCTTTCCCTGCAAGAACTGGCTGAAGTCCGTATGTCCCAACGCCTCTACCCCGAGGCGGTTGAATGGCTCGATCGGAGAAATCGGAGCTTTCCCACCCCCATCAGCCACCTCCTTGCGGCGCGCGCTTTCGATGGCGCTGGAAGGCGAGAAGACGCGGCAAGAATGTATGCGCAGTTTGAGCGCGAGGCGCGCGCCCAAATCGAACTGCCGGAAAATGCCAATCGGGAATTGATCGCCTATTACCTTGAGGACGGACGTCGGCCCCAGGAAGCACTTCGAATTGCCCGTCTGGAACTGCAAAGCCGCCACGATGTCTTGACCCTCGACGACTACGCCTGGGCGCTCTTTGCCAATGGGCAAACCGCTGAGGCTCAACAGCAGATACAGAAGGCGCTGGCGGATGGCACAGGCGATGCCGCAATTTTCTATCACGCGGGCGTAATCGAGGCAGCGGTGGGAAACAGGGCCGATTCAATCCACAATTTTCAGCACTCTCTTGATCTCAATCCTACCTCCGAAGTGGCGGAAGCTGCTCGCCGCGCCCTGAGCAAGTCCGGTAACTATACGGCGGTGCGGTACACCCAGGACAGCGGTCGGTAGTGGGCACCGGGTGGAAGGCAGTTGGCAGAAAACGAAGGAAAGTGGCTTCTTGTAAAGGTCGGCAATTGAGGTCCAACCATGAAAGTTTCAACTCGCTCCTATGCTGCCGCAAAGGCGCCTCTTCATGTTCGTGAGGTGAGATTCACCTTCGCGCTTGTGATAGTTTTACTGACCCCGTGTGGCCACGCGGCGGCGCAAACCAGCACCGACGCCACCATCCGATCCTTGCAAGTCCACCTCAAGATCTATCCACAGGATTTCAAGTCTTACGACGCGTTGGGAGCGAGTTACATTCAGAAGGGGAGGGAGACGGCGGACGCAAGCTATTACGAGCTGGCGAAAGAGGCCTTATACAAGTCTCTCGACCTGGTTTCAAACGATCCCGCCGCTGCTTCAGCCAAGACCCACATGGCGTTGGTGGCGATGGCTGAGCACCAATTCGAGGATGCTTTGTCTTGGGCGCAAGCGGCTCTGGTGCTTGGCTCCGGCGACCCCTCGCCGTGGGCGATCGTTGGCGATGCCCTGACTGACATGGGGGAGTATGACCGCGCTGCCGACGCTTACTCCAGATTGTGTGATCCTCTTCATCCGGAAGATGTGTCGAGCGGGTTGGCCTACGAGCGCAACAGCCGGGTGGCCTATTTGCACTTTCTCAAGGGCGACGCCCGGGGCGCCATCAAACTGATGCTCGCGGCAATCGCCATCGCGGGGACGTTGCATCTGCCCGCGGAAAACATAGCCTGGAGCGAGTATCAGCTTGGCGAAATCTGCTTCAAGAGCGGCGATCTACCCGGTGCCGAGCAAGCTTACAAGGTGGGACTGGAGATCGAACCCCATTCATACCGCAACCTCGCGGGCTTAGGCGAGCTTCGCACAGCTCAGAAAAGATTTCCGGAAGCCATTGCGCTCTACCAGAAGGCCATTGCCGTCGTCCCTTACCCTGCATACGCCACCGCGCTTTATGATCTCGACATGCAAATAGGCCGTTCTGACGATGCGCACAAACAGCTCGCGCTGGTTGAATTCATCAGCACGCTCAATCCGCTGAACGAGAGGCTTTTCTATCGTGAACTAGCTCTGTTCTACGCCGACCACAACCTCAAGCTGCAACAGTCCGTTGAGTTGGCAAATAAGGAGCTGGAAGTCCGCCATGATATCTACTCATGGGACATCCTGGCGTGGGTGCTCTTTAAGAACGGGCGCGTGCTTGAGGCTGCGGATGCCATGAACAAGGCGCTCGCCCTCGGCACACAAGATGCTCTTCTGGATTTCCACGCCGGGATGATCGAGTTCCAGCTTGGCCACTTCGGCCGCGCCCAGGCGCTTCTTAAGAGCGCACTGGCCTTGAACCCCAATTTCCATTTGATCTATGCCGAGCAGGCACGCATGACGCTGGCACAACTTGCCGATTCTTCCACCCGCACGGTGAGCAGCCGCTCGCCGGCGCTGCACGGTTTGCCGCAAGGAGGATCACTCGAATGACACCCGAAACCAGGCAGAAGAACAGAATCGCATCGCGCACAAGCCATACGGACCCGCGGCCCTTCGGCGCGTATCAGGGTCGAGGCGCCAGTCAGCGATACAGGGTCGCGGTAATCCTCCTGTTCCTTGCGGGCTTGCTGGCGATTGCTCCACGCCCCGCTGATGCTCATCCTATGGGCAACTTCAGCGTGAGTCATTTTGCCGGCCTCCGCATTCAGACGAACGCCGTCGAGCTGCGCTACATCCTCGATATGGCGGAGATTCCCACCTTTCAGGAAATGCAGGCGACGGGCATTGCAGCGCAACCCGACGATCCCCAAGTTCTGGCTTACCTCAGCAGAAAGGCCGAAGCGCTCAGGGACGGGCTGGTGCTGACCCTCAACGGCCAGGCTTTGCGGCCCAGGATCGTTTCCGAAAACATCATCTTTCCGCCCGGAGCCGGTAATCTACCCACCATGAAAATTGGCGTGGTCTACCGTGCTCCGCTCTTGGACGTAATGTGCCCCTGCACGCTGGAATATCGAGATGGCAACTTTCCTGAGCGAGCCGGTTGGAAAGAAGTGGTTGCCACGGCCGAGCCCGGTGCGACTTTGGTGATGAGCACTGCCGCCGGTACGTCCCGCAGTCAGGAACTCTCCAACTACCCTACCGATTTAATCAACAGCCCCCCGCAAGACCTCACGGCTCGTTTGACATTTGAGCCGGCCAAGGGCTTCGCGGCGACAAGCGGCAGACCGGGCGCACATCCCAAGTCTCTCGGAGCCAGCACGGCAAGCACTCTGCCGAACCGCGGCGCGACAACTCTCGCGGCTTCCTCGATTGAAGGACTGGAGAAAGCGCAAGTTGAAAATCATCCATCCATGGATGTGATAAGTGGAGCGGACAAATCCTTAATGCCTCTTACCGCAAATTCGGCTTCGATGGCTGGCGCGCCTGATGCCAGGCAGGGTGGGGCATCAACGGGAAAGTTGGCTCTGGAAGCCAATAAGCAAGGCACCCCGCACAACTCATTTACTGACCTTATCTCCTCCAGGCGCTGGGGGCTTTGGTTCATGATCACAGCCGCGTTGATCGCCGCCGCGTTGGGGGGATTGCACGCGCTTGAGCCCGGGCACGGAAAGACGATCGTGGCTGCTTATTTGGTGGGATCGCAGGGAACGGCGGCCCATGCCTTGATCCTGGGTTTGATCGTTACCATCACCCACACCGCGGGGGTCTACGCCCTGGGCCTGATTACGCTCTACGCTTCGAAGTACATTGTGCCGGACCATATCTATCCCTGGCTCGGCATTGCGTCCGGGTTGACCATTGCATTTCTTGGGCTCTACATGCTTCGCCGCCGGCTGGCGGGCCACGCCCACTCACATGGGCACCATCACCATCACGGCCCTTTCGGTCACAGCCACGATCTTCCGCATTCCAATGGGCATGGACATGACCACGCACACGATCACGCCGAGCCTGGGCATTCTCACGGGGATGCGCATCAGCACGCCCACCATCACGGCCATGTCCATGGTGGCGGACACTCGCATGGGCACGCGCATGGCCACCCCCACAGTCATGACCACGCGCACGATGGCGGACACACTCATCATGCAGAATCTCAATTTTCCTACCGGCAGCTTGTGACCCTGGGCGTGACGGGCGGAATCGTTCCGTGCCCTGCGGCGCTAGTGGTTTTGCTGAGCGCCATCTCGCTGCATCGGATAGCCTTTGGGCTCTATCTGATTGTGGCGTTCAGCGTCGGCTTGGCAGCGGTCCTGATTTCAATTGGCATGGTCACGGTCTACGCGCGGCGGCTTCTCTCGCGGGTGCCGAGCGACGGTCCGTTGATCAACCGCTGGCTCCCCACGGCATCCGCCGCGGTCATTACGTTTCTTGGGGTCGGGATCGCTGCCCAGGCGATGCTTGCCATGGGAGTGATTCACATGAAATTTTGAAGGCGAAGGGCTACGCCGCTGTAAGGCAATGCCGCGTTCCGCCCAGACCAGCAGTGATGGGGCCCCTCACTTTGCGCGCACGAGGTCGATGTGAGCCTGGGCAGGCTTATTGTCGGGCGAAATATAAGTCCAGCCCTCGGTGTGATGATCGGCCTCGATGAAAGTAAATACGGCGTGGTGCATAGATCCAAAGGCTGTCCCGCCTGAGACGTCGAGGAAATCGAATTCCACTGTCTTGCCATCCAGCGACAGCTTGCCGACCATTCGGGGCCGATTCTTCCCGCTGTCGCAATAGTGCGTAAGAACAAGGCGGTCGCCGTCGACGTAAAGCATCGTGACTGGACCGTCATCGCCGTTGGCGGGGTCGTCGGACCTTCCCTCCGGAACCGTTTCATGCATTACCGCGGCGCCGCCGGAGGTGACATGCAACAACACGCGCACCGGGGCGCTCATTCCAGGCTGGACGATTCTTAGAGACCGCGAATTTCCATACCACTACGCTGCGGGGATGGATCAGGGCTGGTTGGCGTAGAGCGCAGCTCTCCGACTCGTCCGGATTGCTCACCGCTATTCAGGGTTTCACTCTGATGCGCCAGCCGGCGCCTCCGCGCCTCCGCGGTGAGGGTCAACCCGACCTAACTCGCACACTTGCGTTCAGTGTGAACAGGTGTATACTTCAGCCCGCCCGAAGAACCGAAAGGAAGGTCTCGATCGCACGGGAGAAGTAAACCAATCCCTCCACCTCGCACCTGATCGTCCCGGCTCGCAAACCTCCCGCAGCCGTAATTCCCCCAAGGAAGGAACATCGAAGTGACAAACAATATTTCGCGAAGAACTTTTATGGTTGGCGCGGCCACTGCGGCTGCTGCTCTGCGCGTTTGGGGGGCGAATGACCGCATCCGACTCGGCATCATTGGCTCGGGCCAGCGCGGGCAATATTTGATGACCAGGGCCAACGAAGCCGGGAACATCGAGTGGGTGGCGATTTCCGACATCTACGACGCCCGGCGCGATCAGGCGGAAAAGGTGGCAAACACGCGCGTCGATAAATACGCCAATTACCATCAACTCCTCGACCGCAAGGATATCGATGGCGTCATCGTGGCGACGTTCGATCACGCCCACAGCTTCATTTCCATTGACGCTTGCAAGGCCGGCAAGGACGTCTACGTGGAAAAGCCCATGACTTCGCTGCCTGAGCAGGGACCGCCGCTGGTGCGCGCGGTCCGCGAAAACAATCGCATCCTGCAAGTGGGAATGCAGCAACGGACCACCGCCCATTTTGCTGAAGCCAAACAAAAATATTTCGACACCGGCGCCATCGGCAAGGTCAACATGGTTCGGACCATCTGGAACGGCAACGGCGGCTATCTCACCCCCACCCCTCCGGGCATGGAGCAAAAACCCGAAGGGCTCAATTGGGACGCCTGCCTTGCCTGGCTTCCCAAAATTCCCTGGGACCCCAAACGCTATTTCAACCGCTTCTCTTACTGGGATTTCTCCACCGGCGGGCAGACCGGCGGCCTGTTCGTCCACATGGTGGATGTGGTGCACTGGTTCATGAACCTGACGCGTCCCCTGGCAGCGGTTGCGGGCGGGGGAATTTATCTTTACGACGATGGACGTGACACACCTGACAACGTCAATTTCATCGTGGAGTATCCCGAGAAGCTCAACGTGACGTTTGAAGCCACGCTGACTGACATGATCCGTGAAGAGAGCGCCGACATTGTCTTCCTCGGCACAGGTGGACGGCTTTCCATCTTCCGTTACGGTTACAAGTTCATTCCCAGCAATCAGAACACCCAGACGCCTGCGGCTACGGTGACGGGCGTGAACGATACCCACATGAACAACTGGCTGGACTGCATGCGCAGCCGCAAGCAGCCCAATGCTGACGTGGTACAAGGGCACTATTCCGCGATGGCCTGCCACATCGGCAACATCGCCTATAAGAATCGGAGCCGGGCGACCTGGCAGAAGGAGTGGGACCTATGAGCATCGAAGTCGGCGTGAATATGGAATTCATCCGCTCGCAGGATAAGTCCTTCGCCGCCGGGGTGGAGGTGGCGGCGCGGCTGGGTTACAAGTATGTGGAGCCCATGGTCCACAACGGGCGCGAGCTGCTGAGTGAGGCGGGGTATTTCCACTCCCTAATCCGTCGATAACGCGCGGGTCACCTGAGGTTGGCAGTGGCACAGCCTTGCCGAAGGCTGCAAAGACGGCCTGCGGTAGCCAGTCTCGGGGAAGCAGTCGGGCTCAGTTTGTTCACCCGTTGGGTGCGGAATT
>PLSX01000175.1 GCA_003165315.1 Acidobacteriota bacterium | reverse complement strand
CACGCCTTCATGAATAATCCAGACTTTGGGGCTCGCGGCGCCGCCGGCGGTACGAATCCCACGGCTGGCTCGCCGTGGGCTAGACGACGACGCCACTCCGTGGCTGGTATGAATGCCACGCGCTGGAACGCATGCCGTGCCTCGCCCAAGTCTCCTATTTTGAGGAAATATCGTGCCTTGAACATGTGAAAAATCGATTTTACGCATGTTATTCACAATGTAAATCGCTGAAAATGCGGGTATTGAAATCGATAAAACCAATTTTTTTACATGTCCCTGACACCCTTCTCCCCCGCCGACATTTCCTGGTCCGGAGTAATTTCGAAGGAGTGTGGGGGAGGTGGGGTGGCCTGCCGGGGCGCAGCGTTGCGTGGGGCCTTCATCGACATTCTAGCCTATACTATTCGGCTCAATTTGTCAGGAGATAATGTGCCACTTTTGAGCTTCGAGCCATGGCTCGAAACAACACCAGAAAACGGCCTGCGGGCTTAACGGGTTTCCGGACCCAGTGTCTGCGAGAACCGGCGAGATTCAGGAAATGACGTCGTTCGCCCCTAAGCCCGACTCGATTGTCCGGCGCCATGGATCACTTGAACCCTGCCAACTTTACCGTCCTGCAGCCTGACCTTAATCCCATGCGGGTGAAACAGGGAATTGGTAAGAAGGTCCTGGACGATGCCACGGGTCTGTTTCCCGGTGCGCTGGTCCTCTTTGAGGACAATGGAAACGTCTGCTCCACGCGCCACGTCACTGCGGTTCCGTCCATCCATAAAACTTACCCCCTTCATCGCCGCGTCAAAAACTTCTTCGGGCTGCTTTTAACAATAACCCATGGACGCAAGGGGATGCTGGCGCCAGTCCCCATCGCCCCCGGCTCGCCTGCAGTTTGGCATAGCCGACTGTCGGCTCAAAGCGATGAAGCAATAAAAGCTAAGATGAGTTGGCCGGAACGGTAGAATGTTCCATGGGCTTGGCACGATGGTTACGGCCCGGAGGCCAGGTTTGAAATCCATGAGCCGGATCAAAGAAATCCTGGAAGAAGGTGACCGCCTGATGATCGCCTTTTGGATGCACGATGGCATTTTTCACGTGCTACTGACTGACCGGGAAGTGTGCGCGAAGGTCCGGGAGGCTTGCCAAGAGAACGAGATGTTGTCGTTCACCTTCGATGCAAAACTCCGGATTCTAAGTCTGCCCTGAAGCGGGGTAACGCACAGGTGGACGCCGTAAAGTCCTCCGCTGCCTCTGATGCGCTAAAGCTACCGTGCCAGAGGGTTAAATTCCTTCGTAATCCCGAACCGGACGTGGCGGGTTACCCCAGTGGCCCTCGGGGTCGCTGCCGCTGATCAGAATTCCCTCGTTGTTCCAGCCTAGAGTGCCCCGCACATCAGGAGTGCAGTAACGCAATGTCAACCCGCAACGGCGGCGCTTCGAATGGTTGGCTTCGGAGCTATGCAGGAGCAGGTCGGAATGGATGGAAGCCTCGCCGGCCTTGAGTTCGTTGTAGACCACCGTTCCATACTGTTCGGCGTTTTCAACGGTTTGATCGAGCACGTTGTCTTCCTCGGCAGAGCTCCGCCGGTAGGTAAGATGGCCCTCAAGGTGGGAGCCGGCTACAAACTTCATGCAACCGTTCTCAACATCGGCGTCGTCGATGGCCAACCATAGGGTCAGCGTTTTAGAAGGGGTCAGAGGCCAGTAGGAGGCATCCTGATGCCACGCGACGATCTTGCCGTCCCCGGGCAATTTGCAGAAGAAATGTGCCCCCCAGCCCACCACAGCCTCGCCAAGCAGGTCCTTGACGAGCGCTGTAATGCGCGGGTTGGTGATCAAGTCCCAGACGCGCCCGTATTTCATGTGGGCATGCTTCATGGAATAACTGCTGCCACCCTGGGCGAGCACTCGGCCGATGATCGCGTCGATGAAGGCACGCGTTTCCGCAATCTCCTCCGGAGAAAACACGCGGATGCCGTTGACGTAACCCTGGCTATTGAAGTGGGCGATTTGGGCAGATGTCAGGACCTTGGGATTTACGACCGTGCTGGGATGAAACGTGAGGTCTCGATCCATGTGGGCCAATTGGTCTTGAGTGGGATAGGTCTTGAACTGGGGCCCGATGCTCATGACGACTCCCCCTTTGGGTGTGTTTTAGATTCCGTGCCGGAAACCGCGACCGGCTCCCTGCCCTGAAATTCCTAGGGTAACAGATTCCGGGACGGACAAGGAACGTCTTTGCTGGCCGTTGTTCAAAAGAACCGGGAAACGTCAAGTCAGGAGAACGCCGAAGGGGACTTTTGAGGGACAAACTCGGGCCAAAGCGCTAAACTTCCCTACATGACGGGCAAGCGCCGCTTTCAGGAGCAGCTCGATACTTTGGAGCGACTGCGGTATGAGCCGCCGCAGGCCGTGGTGGCGCCGTTGCGCAAGGCACTCTCCCATCGCAGCAATTACATTGTTGCCAAAGCGGCAGACCTGGTGCGCGAATTCCGCCTGCCCGAATTGATCCCGGAGTTGCTTGCCGCCTTCGACCGGTTCTTCGAGAATCCCCTCAAGACCGATCCCCAGTGTTGGGCCAAGAACGCGATCAGCCTCGCCCTGGGCGCGCTGGAGTTTCAAGACGCTGCCATCTATCTTCGCGGCATGCGCCACATTCAGCTTGAGCCGGTGTGGGGCGGGCATTCCGATACCGCCGCCACCCTGCGGGCCACGTGCGCCCTGGCTCTTGTACCCTGCCGCAGTCTGCCGGAAACGGAGCTGTTGACTTGCCTCATTGAGCTTTTTGCCGACAAGGAAAAGTCCGTTCGGGCGGAGGGAGCGCGCGCGGTGGAGATGGTGGGCTCGCCCTCCGCGGCGCTTCTGCTGCGCCTGAAGGCGACCGTGGGCGGCGACGAACCGGAAGTTTTGGGCGCCTGCTACAACGGCATCATCCACGTCCAAGGCAAGGCGGCGATTCCCTGGGTCAGCCGCTTCCTTGCTGCCGCGGATGACGCGGCGGCGGAAGCAGCGTTGGCCATTGCCGCCGATCGCTCCCCCCAGGCGTTCGCTGCCTTGCATGAACGCTTCCTTCAAGAACGCGACCCCTGGTTCCAGGGCATTCTGCTTTCCGCCATCGGACTGACCCGCCAGCAGGCGGCACTGGATTTCCTGCTCCAACTTGTGCGGACGGAATCCCCCCATGCGGAGGCTGCCATCGAGGCGATCCTGCGGTCAATGCCGCCCGACGAGATCATCAAACAGCTTGAGTCGATGGTTTCCGGCAATCCCCGCCTCGCGCGCGTCTTTGCCACCCATCGAACCGCATCCTCTTAAGGTGCACCCCCCGAGCGCCCCAAGGATTTCATTGCACTTTCCTCCGGTGTGGCGGTATATATTAAGGTTGCTTACTGGGCTCCCGTTTTCGCAGTGATTCCCGGCTCGTGCCGATAAAATTCAGATCTTAGAACAGGCATCCAAGGTTAACGATGTTCTCTCGACATTCCATGGGCGCAAAAATGCGGTCCTATTTTTTGGTGGGCGGATTTTGTTGTTTTATGGCGATTCTTGGGGCGGGGGCGATCCGCATGGGGGCCCAACCCCAGACGCAATCCGCAAAGCCTCCCGTCAAGATTTCCTTCGCGCGCGACATCGCCCCCATCTTTCAAAAGAACTGCAACAACTGCCACGGCGTCGATAAGCCGCAGGGCGGGCTGCGGCTGGTTAGCGAGGCCGATGCGCTGAAAGGCGGCGAAACCGGCGCGGTGATCGTCCCCGGCGATAGTGAAAAGAGCCCGCTGGTGAAGCGCCTGATTGGCAATGGGGAAGAGACTCGCATGCCGATGGACGCCGACCCTCTTCCGGCCGGTCAGATCAAAGCGATTCGCGCCTGGATCGATCAGAACGCCTTTGTGATTCCCAAGGAAGCCGCCACTCCCGCTGAGCAGGTTGCGCCCATTGCCGCTCACACGGAGCAAATGGGTTCGGGAATTTTCGCGACGCAGATTCGCCCCATACTCGCCGCTCGCTGCTACCAATGTCATGGCCCTGACCTTCAGCAGAACGGGCTGCGGCTCGATTCGCTCGCATCGATTTTGAAGGGAAGCGCCAACGGCAGCGTAGTGATTCCGGGGGAAGGCGACAAGAGTCCGCTGGTGCAGCACTTGCTGGGGCTCCAACGTCCACGCATGCCCTATGGCGCTCCACCACTTGCTGCCGACGATGTGGAACTAATTCGCAAATGGGTGGCTGATGGGGCGAAGGGACCAGATTCCACCGCACCACTCGCCGCTGCTAAGCCGGTGAAGCATTGGGCTTACGTCAAGCCCGTGCGCCCCGATGTGCCGAAAGTCAAAGACGGCGCGTGGTGCCGGAATCCGATCGACAACATCGTTCTGGCCAAGCTGGAAGCAGAAGGCCTCAAACCCTCGCCCGAGGCCAGCAAGGAAGTGCTGATTCGGCGCGTGTCGCTGGCGCTGGTGGGCCTTCCGCCCACTCCTGAGGAAGTGGACGCCTTCGTGGCGGACCAGAGTCCTGAAGCCTATGAGAAGGTGGTGGATCGACTGCTGGCCTCGCCGCATTTTGGCGAGCGCTGGGCGGCCCCGTGGCTTGACCTCGCTCGCTATGGCGATACCAATGGCTACGAGAAGGACCTTCGGCGCACGATGTGGAAGTATCGCGACTGGGTGATCAACGCGTTGAACCAGGACATGTCGTTCCGCGAATTCACCATTGAGCAGATTGCCGGCGATATGCTGCCGAATCCGACCACCGACCAGTTGATCGCCAGCGGCTTCAATCGCAACGCCATGACCAACATGGAAGGGGGCGTCGATCCTGAGGAGTATTACTGGTACACGCAGGTTGACCGTGTCAACGCCACCGCCACCGTCTGGCTGGGAAGCACGCTGGGTTGCGCTGAGTGCCACAATCACAAGTTTGATCCATTTACGCAGAAGGATTACTACCGCTTCCTGTCGTTCTACGCGGGCGAGCAGTATGAGGACACCAATTGGGCCGCCGGTCCCTACGCGCGCGAACCAATGATTGAACTGCCCACGGCGGAGCAGGCCGTGAAGAGCAAGGAATTGCGGGCCCAAATTGCCAAGTTGCAAACTGTGCTCGACACTCCCACGCCGGACCTTGCCGCCGCGCAAACGCAGTGGGAACAAGACATCAAAGCCGCGGAAGCAAAATGGACCGTGCTTAAGCCCAGCCATTACGTTTCGACGGGCGGCGCGACGCTCAAACTTCTTCCCGACGGGTCGATTCTGGCGGGCGGGAAAAATCCTTCCGCCGATTCCTATGAACTTTCGGCCAGCACGAATTTGACGGGAATCACCGGTATCCGCCTGGAAGTACTGAGCGATGCCAGCCTGCCCGCTGGGGGACCCGGGCGCGACGCGGAAGGCAATTTCTTCCTCAGCGATTTTGAAGTGCAGGCGGCTCCCGCGGACAAGCCCGCCACCGGTCAGAAAATCGTATTCAAGAGTGCATCTTCGGATGAATCGCAGGACGCCAGTTATAGCTTGGAGAATCTGACCAACGACAAGCCGCGGCCCAAAGGTTGGAGTATCAACACCGCTGACGATAAATCCGTCACCACGCGCCGCGGCGTCCTGATTCCCGACAAGCCATTTGGATTCGCTGGCGGCACGGTGCTCACTATTCGGCTGAAGCACGACATGGCTTTCGCCAAGGTGGGAATTGGGCGCTTCCGCATTTCCGTCACCACCATGGCCGACCCCCACATGGTGGTCACCGTGCCAGCGCAGTTGCGCAAGGCGCTGGACCTGCCTCCCGCCCAGCGCACGGAAAAGGAATCCACCGATCTTGCTGCTGCCTACCGTTTGATCGCTCCGCTGCTCCAGCCGGTTCGCGATCAGAAGGCGAAGCTGGAGAAGCAGGATGCTGACCTCGGAATCGCCACCAGTCTGGTGATGGGCGAAAAGAACTCGTTTGAGCGGCCTTGCACTCACGTGCACATTCGCGGCGCTTTCCTCAGCGTGGGTGAAAAGGTCTGTGCAGGAACGCCCTTCATTCTGAATTCGCTTCCCGATGACCAGATGCCCAACCGGCTGGGACTCGCCAACTGGCTGGTTTCCGACGATAACCCGCTTACGGCGCGAGTTACCGTGAACCGCTATTGGGAACAGTTGTTCGGCCGCGGCATCGTTGAGACCAGCGAGGATTTCGGGACGCAAGGCTCAGCTCCTTCCAACCAGATGCTGCTGGACTGGCTGGCGACGGAGTTCATGCAAGAAGGTTGGAGCATGAAGAAAATCCTGCGGGAGATGGTGACGTCTTCCACGTTCCGGCAATCTTCCGCGGTGACGCCGGAACTTGAGGAGACGGATCCCTACAACTTTCTGCTGGCACGGGGGCCGCGCTTCCGCATGCCGGCGGAAATGGTGCGCGACTCGGCGCTTGCAGCCAGTGGGCTGCTCAGTTCCAAAATTGGCGGGCCCAGTGTTTTCCCGTACCAGCCCCCCGGGATCTGGGACATTCCTTACAATGATGATAAATGGGTGCAGAGCGCAGGCGAGGACCAATACCGCCGCTCGCTCTATACCTTTATCCGGCGTTCTGCGGCCTACCCCAGTTGGACGACGTTTGATGCGCCCACACGTGAATTTTGCACCGTGCGGCGCGTGCGCACCAACACTCCGCTTCAGGCTCTGACGACGCTGAATGACCCGGTTTACTTTAACGCCGCTCAGGCACTGGCCAGGGTGATATTGCAGAATGGTGGCGCTGACCCCGCCGCGCGGGCCACTTACGGATTCCGCCGCTGCTTGACCCGGCGTCCCACGGCGCCGGAACTTGATCGCATCCTCGCCTACTACCGCGACGAGGTGGTGTATTACCAGAAAGACCCGAAGGCTGCCGGTTTGGTGGCCAAGGGATACACGGGACCCTCCGCGAATCTACCCGAGGCTGCGGCCTGGACCATGGTCTCCAACGTCCTGCTAAATCTGGATGGGGCGCTGACTGAGGAATAATCGATGAGCAACCAAACTCCGCAAGACCAGCAAGAGAGGCTGAAGGCGCTGACGCGGCGCTACTTTTTCAAACAGGCGGGCATTGGACTGGGCGGCACGGCGCTGTCTCGTCTCCTGCGCCGCGACCTGCTGGCGGAAACAACCTCGCCGCACGCCGCGGGACATATTACGCTCGGCCCCAAGCCTCCCATGTTTCCCGCCAAGGCCAAGAGTGTCATTTATCTCTTCATGGCAGGAGCGCCCTCGCACCTGGACATGCTGGATTTCAAGCCCAAGCTGCAACAGTACAACGGTGAGCTGATTCCGGCGGAGTTCATGAAGGGCCAACGCTTTGCCTTCATCAAAGGAACCCCACGGCTGCTGGGCTCACCCTACAGCTTCCGCAAGTGCGGCAGGTCCGGGGCGGAGATTTCCGAACTTCTACCTCACCTTCAGGGAGTCGCCGATGATATGGCGATTGTGAAATCGATCAGCACGACACAATTCAATCATGCCCCCGCGCAGATCTTCATGAACTGCGGGTTCCAGATCATTGGCCGCCCCAGCATGGGTTCCTGGGTGACCTACGGATTGGGAAGCGAATGTACCGACCTGCCGGGGTTTGTGGTGCTGCTCTCCGGCGAGAATCAACCGGATGGGGGCAAGTCATGCTGGGGAAGCGGATTCCTTCCCACGGTTTATCAGGGGGTGGAATTCCGCTCCCAGGGTGACCCGGTGTTGTACCTCACCAATCCCGGGGGCGTCTCCGCGGAGCAGCGGCGCGCCTCGCTGGACGCGATGAAAGACCTGAATGAGATGAACCTGCAAACGGCGGGCGACCCGGAGATTGCCACACGCATCGCCTCCTACGAAATGGCTTACAAGATGCAAACCAGCGTTCCCGACCTGGCGGACATTGCCAAAGAACCGGATCACATTCACAAGCTTTACGGCACCGAGCCCGGCAAGAAGTCATTTGCCAATAACTGCCTGCTGGCGCGGCGGCTGGTGGAACGTGGCGTGCGTTTTGTGCAGCTCTACCATCGCGGCTGGGACACGCATGGGGTTTCAGCAAACACAGACATCGTCAATCGCCTGCCCAAACTCTGCAAGGAAATCGACCAGTCCGCCGCCGCGCTGATTACCGACCTGAAACAACGCGGGTTGCTGGATTCAACGCTCGTAGTCTGGGGTGGGGAATTCGGGCGCACGCCCATGAATGAGGGGCGCGATAAATCCAAGTTCCTCGGACGCGACCACCACCCGCGCGCTTTCACCATGTGGATGGCGGGCGGAGGCATCAAACCCGGCATGACGCTGGGACAGACGGACGAATTGGGTTACAACGTGGTGGAGGACCCCATTGATATTCACGACATGCACGCCACCATTCTTAACCGTATGGGCGTGGACCATACGAAGCTGACCTATAAATTCCAAGGCCGGGATTTCCGTCTGACAGACGTGGCCGGCAACGTGGTGCAAAAGCTGATTGCATAGGGCGATTTCCTACGTGGTATGCTTCTGGTAGAATTCTTCTATTCGAAGCTGATCAATAAACTGCCAGGAGTGCAAAGTACATGAGTGTTCTGAATTTCTTGAAGAGAATCAACCGGCGGCATTGGTTCGTTTGCCACGCGTGCATGATGAACTCGAACCACGATCCGGTGCGCTCACTCTTCTTTCAAGACACGCCGGGCGAGGATTTCATGGGACGAATGATGTACCCCTGCCCCCGCTGCTCCAGCACCAACACAAGGTCTTTCCAAATGCTGAAAGAGGAAGGTTCGGATCAAGCGCTTTTCGGGTTGGAGCGCATCGTCCGCCAGCATCCCCGAAGCATTTTCGAAGTGAAGCCGGTCAAAACCCCTGCGGCGTGATTTGGGTGCATGGAAACTCCTGAAGGCAGTCTATTTTTTTGAAGATATAACAGCAGGAGGGAGAAACATGCATTGGTATCATTATGTCGCGCACTTCTTTGGCGGCGCATTCCTCGCCAATACTATTCCCCACCTCGGCAATGGCGTCTCGGGGCGCGCTTTCCAGAGCCCCTTCGCATCGCCACTCGGAAAAGGTTTGTCTTCCTCGACGGTCAATGTCCTTTGGGGATTCTTCAACCTCGCGGTCAGCTACCTGCTCGTCTGCCGGGTCGGCTGCTTCAGTCTCCACAACAATCTGGACGCAGCATTGCTTGGGGCAGGAATCCTGTTCACATCGCTGATGTCGGCCCGCGGGTTTGGGCGATTCCATGGAGGTAATAAGCCGGCGTAGCGATGGCCTGTTGTAGGGGAATGTGCTACAAGCGCTTCCGCAGAGCCTCGCCCACAGCTTCCTGCGTTGCCCCATCAAGTTTGGCGCCGCGGCAGGTGAGATAGAACACGTCAATGGCGCGCTGTCCCTCTGTATCGATCAAAGCAATTTCAATATTGCATCCCTGATCGGCAAGAACTGAGCTGACATCAAAGAGCAGACCAGGCCGGTCTTGGGCAACAAGCTCCAGAAGCGTGCTGTGCGATGAGCTCTGGCTGTCAAACCGCACGCGCGTGGCCACCTGCAACTTGGGTTGTACCGTGGCTTCAGCGCGAGCCCTTCCACTCAAGAGTTTTTCCAGTTCCAGCTTCCCGCTCAGGACATCAATTAGATTTTGCTTAAACCTGTCTCCTTCCGAGGGATTTAGTTCCAGGGTGCGGTGCAGGTCAACAAAGGTGAAAGTGTCAAGAACCATCCCGACGGCGTTGGAGAAAGCATCAGCTTTGACGATGCTCATCCCCCAGGCGGCCAGTGTGCCGGTGATGGAGGCAAAAAGGTGGGGCCTGTCGGCAGTGACCACGGTGAGATCGAAATGAGAATGGCGGGCGTCGATCTCCACGGCGATCGGCTCGCGGATCAGCCGGTTGGCCAATTCAAAATGAGCGGCGATCTGATCGGGAGAATGGGTAACGGTGTAGCGCTGGGGGAATCCTTCCAGAAAAACGCGGAGGTCTTGCTCGCTTGCGGGCTTGCCCAGCACCACCAGGATTTTCTCCAAATACCCGGCAGACTCCGCCGTAATGCGCACCCTTTCATCATCCACGCTTCGGGTCAAATAATTTGTGGTGGCCGCATAGAGCTGCCAGAGAAGTTCAGCCTTCCAGGGCGTCAGGGCTTCCGGGTTGACGGAGCAGATGTCGGTGTAAGTGAGCAGGCAGAGCATTTTCAGCCGTTCCGTGGTGCCCACAATCTTGGCAAAGCGGCGCACTGTTTCCGGGTCGAACACATCGCGACGCTGCGATGCTGCCGACATTTCCAAATGGCTTCCCACAAGAAACTGCACTGTTTCCCATGCCTCCTCGGGAATTTCCAGGCGCGCCTGAATCCGGTCCAGGGCCAAAAGGCTGCCTTCGACATGCCCTTCAAATTCCGGCATTCCCTTGCCCACGTCATGAAAAAGCAGAGTGAAATAAAGAAGCTCAGGATGCTCAAGCTCAGAAAGAATCTCTCCGAATTTTCGCTCCCAGGTTTGCCCGGCCCCGGTGCTCACCTGGCGCGTAGGCTTGGCTTTCTCGCGCAGAAGGCGATGGAGGTTCTCCAGGGTCATGAAGGAGTGCTCATCGACCGTGTAGCGATGGTAAAAGTCCCGGATCACGAGAGAGTCAATGGCGCGAAATTCAGGAAACAGGCGCGTCAACAGGCCAAGGCGGTGCATTGTCCGCAATGCTTCGGCGGCGTAAGGTTGAACCAGGATTCGTCCGAAATGTTGCCAGAGTTGAGGCGGGTGGATTCCGTCTGCTCCAGCGCGAACCAGCTCCAGCTTCACCAACTTTTCGGTTTCGCGGCTCAATGGCAACCCGTGCCGGGCTGACAGCTCAAACAGGCGCATGAGCAGCAACGGATCATCGGCAAATGCGCTGGGGCGGCGGGTAAAGATGCGGCCCCGGACCACTGAGAAATCGGCGTTGGACAGGCGCGAACGCCAATCCTGATAAACCGCATAAAGCCCGGAACGAACGGGGGCGGAATCCTCGATAAGTTGGTCGGTCAGTTGGTCAATCACCCGTGCCTGGCGGAAATAAATTCGCATCCAATCCGCCGGGGCGAGCTGTTTCGTCTCCGTTACTCCCACGCCACGGGAGGCCGCCTGCGCCTGGATGTCATAACTCAACTGGTTGTCATCTCTTCCATAGTGATAATGAAGAAAGCATCGGGCGTCGGCAAGAAAATCAAAAGCATGCTGCGTGGCGGCGCGGTCACGCTCCGGCCAAAGCTGCTCAGGAGGTGTCCACTTTCCGTTTTTTTCCAGCTCCTCAATGCGAGCGAGCCAGCGGCAGACGTGAAAGTCGCGAAGACAGCCCGGAGAATCCTTGAGATTGGGCTCAAGATGAAAGATCGTGTTGCCGTGCTTGGCGTGCCGTTGGCCTGTCAGTTCCACCAGGTTGCGCAACAGGTCCTGGCGGTCGCGCGCCACCAAATGCGGCACCACTGAGCCCCTGAGTCGGGCAAAAAGGTCAGAGTCTCCGGCTAGAAAGCGCAAGTCCAACAGGGATATGTTGAATTCCAGATTGTCGCGATAGAGACGGCCGCATTCAGCAAGAGTGTGCGTGCTGTTTCCCACGCGCATACGCAGGTCCCAAAGCATGCGCAGAAAAGTGGCAATGCCGTCGCGATGGACGGACTGCATGCTTTCGTCTTCGGTCAGGAAGAGGAGGTCGATATCCGATTGCGGAAACAGTTCGCGCCGGCCATAACCACCCAGGGCCACTAAACATAGGCGGCGGGGCTGTTGTGGGTCAGCCGATATAAATTCCCGGTAGAGCCGGATCACGAGGGAATCGACAAGTGCCGACCGGCCTCGCAAAACGCCGGTTCCATCCCCGGTTTGTTCGAAGTTTGTTTGGATTTTCCGGGACTCGGCAGCGTAGTAATCCGCCAGGGCCGAAAGGACGAGCGGGCCAGATTCGGATGGCGGTAACGACATAGGCGATGATCCGTGTCCGCTGGAAAGGAATGCGAAAAGGTCAAAAGGAAAAGTGTAAAGGATAGAGGTCAAAACATGTAGGCCAAAGAGGCTTGGTGGTCAACTTCTGCCCTTTGGCCCTTAACCTTAGCCTTCAATCTTTGACTCCCAATTTACAGCGCGATTTCACCGCGGTCTTCGTTGCGAATGCGGATGGCCTCATCCACGGTGGAGACAAAAATCTTGCCGTCGCCGATCTTTCCGGTCTTCGCTGCCTTCAAAATGGCTTTTACCGCTGCATCCTTGAGGGTATCAGAAACCACCATTTCCACTTTGATCTTAGGCAGAAGATCCACGGTGTACTCACTGCCGCGGTAGACTTCGGTGTGTCCCTTCTGGCGGCCGTGACCACGCACTTCCGAGACCGTCATCCCTTCCACTCCTACATCCTGGAGCGCGGTCTTCACGGCGTCAAATCGTGACGGCTGCACGATCGCTTCGATTTTTTTCATGGCGAGTTTTCCTTTTTGAGCTGTCAGCTTTCAGCCTTCAGCCATCAGCGTAATGGTGAGCCAAATCCTTAGCTGATAGCTGACACCTGAAGGCACCCCTATACTTCTAGATTGTAACCTTCTTCCCCATGTTGAGACAAATCGAGGCCCTGGACTTCCTGCTCTTCGGTGACGCGCAAGCCGATGGCCCAATCCACCGCCAGGAGGATTACAAGAGTTCCTACCGCAGCCAATATCCAGGCGATTGCAACCCCCACCAACTGGTTGAGAACCTGAGAGGGGTGACCATCGATCATCCCCACCGCCGTTGCCACGCCCTGCGCGTTCTTAAAGATGGGATTGATGGCCTTTACCGCGAAGACGCCCGTCAGAATCGCGCCGAGCGTTCCACCCGCGCCGTGGACTCCAAAAGCGTCCAATGAATCATCATAACCGAACTTGCCTTTGACCTTGGTTACCATCAAGAAACAAAACACCCCGGCAATGGCCCCGATCGCCAGGGAGGACATGGGTCCGACAAAGCCGGAAGCAGGGGTGATTGCCACCAGGCCAGCCACAGCGCCCGAGATGGCCCCGAGAACGCTGGCCTTGCCATTCACATACCATTCTGCTGCTGCCCAGCCCAGTGCTGCTGCGGCCGCGCCGAAGTGTGTGGCTACAAAAGCACTCGTGGCAAGGCTCCCGGCCGAAAGGGCGCTGCCGGCGTTGAAGCCAAACCATCCCACCCAAAGCAGGCAGGCGCCAATAACACTCAGCACCACACTGTGAGGCGCCAGATGTTCCTTGGGGAATCCCAAGCGCTTTCCCAGATACAGCGCGCAGACCAGCGCCGAAACACCTGACGTCACATGTACCACCGTGCCGCCGGCAAAGTCCAAGGTTGGAATCGTTCCACCCAGGGCGGCGTTCAAAAATCCACCCTTGCCCCAAACCATGTGCGCCATCGGGGCGTAGACAATAACGGACCATAGAAGCATGAAGACCAGCATTGCCTTGAATTTCATGCGCTCGGCAAACGCCCCGGTTATCAAGGCCGGGGTGATAATCGCGAACATGAGCTGATACACCATAAATGTCTGCTGGGGTATTGTTTCCGCGTAATCCGGGTCGGGGGCGGCGCCCACCCCGTGCAGGAATAGATAACCAAAGTTCCCGATAAATCGATTGCCTTCATGGAATACGAGACTGTAGCCGAAAAGCGCCCACAGGACTGTGACCAACCCCATGAGAATGAAACTCTGCATCATGGTGGCCAGCACATTCTTCTTTCGCACCAGGCCCGCATAAAAAAGGGCCAGGCCCGGGCCGGTCATCATCAGCACCAGGGCGGCACATACTAGCATCCAGGCATTGTCGCCGGCGCTGCGGGCATCCGCCACCTGCTGTTCCAGCGCCACAATCTTCGCCTGAAGTTCTGGTGTGCCCGCCGTTCTGGTCTCTTGTGGGGCCACGGCAAACCCCGCGGGAGCCAATAAGCTGCCGCCGAGTATCAATCCCATCAAAATTCGTAACACGATCCGTTTCATCAAATCCCCCCCATCTTTCTGATACTCGAAGCCCGATCCTCTTCGGCAAAGGGCCCGCCAAAACAACTCATCCAAATTTCTTAGCAAAATCCGGCTAATTCATCAATGCTGGGTTGAGGGTTCCTGCGATTCCCTTAAAATTGTATGAGGCGGCGAGAGATTATCCTGTTTCGACTAAAAAGGGAAGCGGTTTCAAGCCTTTAGCCTCCAACTCCATGGAATTTGTCCGAACCTTGGAGACAAACCGTGCTCAGGCCCTTCGCGGACTTGCCGTAAGCCCTGACTGTGCTAAACTCACAGCGATTTATAATCCCTCCCCGGAGGCCTGCCTTGGCGGCAACGATACTTGATGGCATTAAAATCCGAGACGAAATTCAATCCGAACTCTTACAACAGATTGCAGAACTGAAGCGAGTTGGCGTTACCCCTGGTCTGGCTGCTGTGCTGGTGGGTGAAAATCCCGCCTCGCAAATCTATGTTCGCAGCAAGGTGAAAACCTGTGAAGCTCTTGGCCTGTACAGCGAGAAAATGGAACGACCAAAGGAATCCACGACAGAGGAACTACTGCAACTGGTGAACGACCTTAACCACAACGATGCAATTGATGGAATTCTGATCCAACTCCCTCTCCCCCCTCAGGTGGATACCAAGCGTGTGCTGACGGCGGTGGACCCAGCGAAAGACGTGGACGGTTTCCATCCGATGAATGTCGGCAATCTGGTGGCGGGCCGCACCGGCTTTGTACCCTGCACACCCGCGGGCATTTTGGAAATCCTCAAGCGTTCCAAGATTCCGCTTAAGGGTACGAGGGCAGTCGTGGTGGGCCGCAGTGACATTGTGGGCAAGCCGGTGGCCATGCTGCTGCTGCACGAACATGCCACCGTCACGATTTGCCACTCCCGCACACGCGACCTGCCCGCAGTGGCGCGAGAGGCGGACATCCTGGTGGCTGCCATCGGAAAAGCAGCATTCGTGACGGCTGACTTTATCAAGCCCGGCGCGACCGTGATCGACGTTGGCATCAACCGCCTGACTACGGAAGAGGAAGTGCACAAGATCTTCCACGATCCCGCCGGGCCGCTCGCGACTTTGGAAAAGCGAGGTGCAGTGCTGGTGGGCGATGTGCAACCGGAAGACGCGCGAGCCATTGCCGGCGCTTTCACTCCGGTGCCGGGCGGCGTTGGACCCTTGACCATCGTCATGCTGATGGCAAATACCATCAAGGCCGCGCAATTGCGGCGAGGAATCAAGAGCAGTGGTTAGTGGCAAGTGGTTAGTGGCTAGCCGCGACTCGTGGTCGCTAGGTGCCAGCCACTATGCACTAGCCACTTGAAGCAATTCGAGGGAATGCCTTGCAAAACGTTGACTCCGGGCACCGAACCCCGGACCCCGGACTTGCCTTTGGCCTTACCGGAGGTGTCGCCAGTGGAAAGAGCACCGTGGCGCGATGCTTTCGGGACCTTGGGGCGCACATTATTGACGCTGACCGCATCGGGCACGAGTCGATCGAACCCGGCCGCGCTGCTTATCAGGAGATCCTCGACCACTTTGGGACAGGGATCCTTGATTCCAGCGGCCGCATCGACCGGAAAATACTCGGGCCCATGGTCTTTGCCGATCCGCAAAAGCTCCGCGCGCTTAACGCCATCGTGCATCCCCGCATCATCGGGCGATCGGATGAATTGGCGCGCGAGTATCACGCCCAGAACCCCCACTCCGTGGTGATCGTTGATGCTGCGTTGATATTTGAGGCTGGTATTGGTGGAACCTTACGCAAAATCATTGTGGCGTGGTGCTGCCCTGAACAACAGGTGGAGCGCTTGATGGCCAAGGCAGGAGTTTCGCTTGAGGAGGCACAACGCCGCATCGAGTCGCAGATGCCAGTGGAGGGAAAACGCCAGCGAGCCGACTATGTGATTGATTGCTCGGGAAGCATGGAAGAAACGCTCCATCAGGCCAAAACCATTTTTTTGGATCTACAGCGAATCGTCGAAGAAGAGTGGCGTGGGGGCTGAAAGAATGAACCAAATGACAAAGGGAGAGGTTGTGGGCGATGTTTCTGTTCTTAAGTGGCCCGAGGCCGTGGCGCTCTTTTATCTCAGCGTTTCTGTTTCATTATCTTGCTTCACTGTCTAGCCGCAGACGTTTGCCTTTTGACATTTGTCCTTTCCTTTTTGGTTTGTTTTTGCAAGGCACGTTCTACCTTCAACCTTCTTCCTTCAGCCACCCCTTGCCCCGCACGACAAGCTGATCCATTGTTGACTGGACGAGTTGCAGATACTGTGCTTGCTGCTTCTCGTCAGAGTGCCGGGGGATTTCGATGGGTGGCGCGATAAAGATGGCGGTGGGCGAAAAAGGTTTCGGAAACACCGTCTGATCCCAGCTTTTTCGGAATACCCAGGTGCGGCGTGGAACAATGTGAAAGCAGAGAATTGAAGCGCCGCTAAGCCGCGCAAGCTGGACGACTCCTGGTTTGGCCACGAATCGCGGGCCGCGCGGGCCATCGGGAGTGACGGCGGCCTCCAGACCCTGGCGCAGAGTGCGGACCATCTCCACCAGAACGCGGGCAGCTCCGCGGCTGCTGGAGCCGCGCGCCGTCGCGTATCCATGCCGATGAATGACCCGCGAAATAAACTCACCGTCGAAGTTCTGGCTGACCATCACCACCATTCCGCGTTTGCGCCAGTACCAGACGGCGGGAAAGATTTCGCGGTGCCAGAAAGTGACGATGAAGCTTTTCCCGCGCCGCACCGCTTCGTCATAATTCTGCTTGCCAAAAACCTCCCAGCGCAGGCTGCGGCCAATGCACAGGACGATGAGATAACCCAACCATTCTGCCAGAAGGAGTTGGATGCGCTGCCCAAGCGTGAAGGCGCGTGGGCCTGACTTTAACGGAAGTAGGGAATCGTCTGCCGAAGCCGGTTCAGCCGCTTGGGTCAGCTCTCGTGTTTTCTCGTTTTGATTCGCCATGAAGAAGAGGTGCGCACCCTTGCACGCGGTATTCAGCAGCCGCGCAGCCTACCTGAAAGAAGCTTGCCATAAGGGGACGGCGAGGGCAAGGGCAAGCGGCGCGCTCTACTGCGGCCGGAGGATAACTAATTCGGAGGTCAGGTCTCCTTCCAAATGGACGGGGACGCCTGTTTGCAGCAGTCGATCCCCCGGAATGGCTACCGTCCGGCCAGTATTAGAAAAGGTAACCTGATAGATCTTGCTAAAGTCGAGACCCCGCGGCTTGAACCAATATGTGGGATCGCCAGATTCCGAAGTTCGAAAAATCCAACCCAAATCTGCCCGGCAATCCGGCGCCGCATATTCCATGACCATCCACGGAGTTCCCTCCATCATGGGCGTAAGGGGAGTGTGGTGATACACGCGGCAGTCCTTCAAGATCGGGCGAATCACCTGTTTGTAGAGATTCACCTGACGCAGGATCTCTTGCCTGAGTAAGGGATTGAATTCCTCCAGCGACGGACTTAGGCCGCGAAAGATGGGGAGGACCATGGTCGTGGCTCGAAGTTGCGTCACCAGATCGGCATCGGCGGGAACTCCCCCGGTTTCCGTACCGAAACTACGCAGTAAAATCTCAGGGGGCAAAATCCAAGTCATTCCATTGGCAATTTTCAAACCGCGGGGAGCGCGCATCCAGTCAGAGAGTTCCGTGTTCTGAAATCGGCCCATGATCCCTAAGTCGAGCCTCCCCCCGCCGCCCGCACAATTCTGAAAGATGACATTGGGAAACTGTTTGCGCAGCCTGTCGAACATGGCGTAAAGGGCCTCGACGTGGCACCACTGGGTGTTTTCCATGAATCCATCCCGTAGGTGATTTCCTCCTTCCTCCACCGTGGTGTTGTAATCGATGCGGAAAAGGTCCAAGTCATATTTCTTGATAATGCGGCCTATTTCCGACTCCATCCAGGCGGCGACAGCAGGGCTGGAAACGTCGAGCTGCCGTCCGCCAGCCACGGGGTTGCCATCGCGCGTAAGGACCCAGTCAGGATGTTGCCGGCGCAAATTCGACGAGCTGCCGACGCTTTCGATTTCGACCCACAAGCCAAAAAGCAAGCCTTTCTGCCGGGCGTGCTCACGGATGGGAGTGATATCGCGCGGCAGCCAGGCTCCCGCATGCCAATCGCCTACGTTCACATCCCAACGGTTCGGTTCCGGTCCGAACCAGCCCGCGTCAATCACAAACATCTCCGCTCCAGCGTCGGCCGCCAGGTCTATCTCCTGATCGATGCCCGCTTCACTCTCGTGATTAACGATATACCCTCGATGATTGGCCTCCACCAGCATGTCACGGCCCGGCACGGGTGGCGGCAGAACCTCGTGCCGGACGTGCTGGTGCATGGCCTGAATGACGCTGTCCAGATCTCCCCGCATGCAGAGAATGTGGGTACGCGGAGTCTCGACGATTTCACCCGGCTCGATCACTCGAAGCGCAGGGTCCACGGTGCTTGGACCCATGCGAAAGACAAACGTGGCCCGGTCGGCTTCGGAGTTTTGCTGCCCGTTCACCTGATATGTCCAATTGCCACTCCAGCCGAGTGAGGCGACAAACCATTCCCCCGTGGCCTTGTTGTGAGCAAAGAAAGTGGGGTGTCCCCACCCGGATTTACCTCGGGTTCCGGATATCGTCTTGGTCGTGTTTTCTACTGGCTCCAAGGTCCAGGCGCCTTCATGTCCCCAAGTCTCGTACTGCGCGTACACCAACTCGAAAGGACTGGCAGAATCTTTCGGCAGACGCTCCAAATAATTTGGTGTATCCCAGATCGGGCCGGACCACGGTGAGACGGCAGTGATTGCGCTAGGCTTGGAGCCGGTATTGGTGATTTCCAGCCAGCGCACCATGACCGGGCCACCATAGAGCAGTGTGTGGACTTTAACCGTGATGGGGCGAGCCACGCTGGCCAGTTCCAGCGTTACCAGCAGACCCTCGGGGTTATGAACCTCAGATTTCTCTGCTTTCACCCAGCGCCAAGTCCCCGCCAATTCCTGCCCTTCCATAGCGAGTTGGAAGCCGTCGATGGGCAAGTCCTCCTGATGACCTAGTGCCGACAGATAATGGAATTCCGGCTCTATAAGGCCTGTTGAGACCCAATAGCGGTTCACCCAGCGGCCTTTCCACATAACTTCGTCGCACACCGTCAAGCCGGAAGTTAAGCGGATTCCCGGCAAGGGTTGCTGATGAATTTCCGCAGCCCAGTATTTGCCATCCGGGGGGCCCGCGGCCGCGGTGCTTAGGGTGAAGCTGGCCAGCAGAAGAAAGCCCAACACCTGAAGGATCTCTCCGCCAAGAACGCTTAGGCAACGCTGAGACTTCATCATTCCTCCTTGGTTAGACCACGTGTGAGCGCTCAACCCCCCGGATTCGAAGCGTTTTCAGGAACAGCACACGGAGCCCGTCTTTCAGATTCTCTACCGACGCCGCTTTCCTAGCTCGTGCTGGACATTCCTGGCTAATTTATGTCAGATGTGCGATGCTGCGAGTTCCGCCCCCGCACGCGCTTCATTATATTTCTCATCAGAAAGTACGCCACTCCAGCTGCGCACAGGATGATGTAATAGAGTCGCGTATCCAGCTTCCATGCCAGGATGAAGCCGTTTAAGGCCAACACCCAAAGATGCGCTTCACCCAGGAAAGCCTGCGTCCATCTCGGGAGTAGGCCACTGGCGGGCAGGCGGGGCGGAAGCGATGGCCATAGGCGCGGGACGGCTGCCACGAAGGCGCGATACGCATCACCCTGATCTGCACCCAGTGCCGCCTCTTCCCGTCCAATTAGCCGTAGCACGATGACCAGATTCGCCAGGATCAAGACCACGGCGCCCGTGCGGCTTGCCAGCATGGCAAAGCCGGCAGCCAGGAGGATATTGCCAAGATAGAGCGGATTGCGAAGGTGTCGGTAGGGACCATCCGCGACGAGCCGTTCCGAGTGCACTTTGGTGTCGAAAACCACATCAGAGCGCAGATAGGCGCCTGCCCAGGTGCGAATCGCGGCGGCCGCGACCACCAGTAAAGCTGACAATACGAACAGGCCCTGGAGGGCTTGCCGGGCTGACAGAGAATCCAGATGGGGATCGCTCTTGCGGAACATCCAATCCGCCAAGGCATCGGCCATGTTCAGATGGTCGAACCGGTAGCACATGAACGCTACAAAATAGGCCAGAATTATGAACCAGAAACGATGGCGAAATTCAAAATCGGTTGCACGCATGTGAAAGTCCTAAAGGCAGACTACAATTCTCCTATTGCGGCAAGTTTGCCTCTCCCAATGAATTGTTTCGATTAAATCGGGATAAGACCCGCCCACTCTACACCAAATTGACTGTCTATCGGAATTCCCTTCTGGTTGATTCCTTTTAACAGACAATTCATAATAGCCACTAGTGCCTGCTCTGCGGGCTTGCGGCTTTTCATTTCATTCTGTCTTAATCCAGCGGAGGAACCATGCCTCGCTTTGTTCGCTGTTCACTGATTCAAGCTTCCAACGCCGCGCCTCCCGAATCCTCGCTTGAAGTTACCAAACAAGCCATGATTGAAAAGCACCTGGGCTTTATCCGCGTCGCAGCGGATGCTGGCGCACAGATCGTCTGCTTGCAGGAGATCTTCTATGGTCCCTACTTTTGCGCGGAGCAGACCACCAAATGGTATGACTTTACTGAGCCGGTGCCCGAAGGCCCCACCATTCGCCTGATGCAGGATGAAGCGCGCCGCCATCACCTGGCGCTGATTGTTCCCATCTACGAGCGCGAGCAGGAAGGAGTTTACTACAACACTGCTGCGGTGATTCATAACGATGGAACCTATCTTGGCAAGTACCGCAAGACGCATATTCCCCATGTGGCGCCGGGCTTTTGGGAGAAATTCTATTTCCGGCCTGGAAACCTGGGATTCCCGGTTTTCGACTTGGGCTTTGCCAAGATCGGCGTCTACATCTGCTACGACCGGCACTTCCCTGAAGGGGCGCGGGCCCTGGGTTTGAACGGCGCGGAGATCGTCTTAAATCCCTCCGCTACCGTGGCTGGGCTGAGTGAATACCTGTGGAAGCTGGAGCAGCCCGCGCACGCCGTGGCCAATGGCTACTTTGTGGGGGCCATCAATCGTGTGGGAACCGAGGCGCCCTGGAACATCGGTGAGTTTTACGGTTCAAGTTACTTCTGCGATCCACGCGGGCGCATTTTTTCGCAGGCCTCCCGCGATCATGATGAAGTGCTGACCGCTGACCTAGACCTCGACATGATTGGGGAAGTACGTAAAACCTGGCAGTTCTTCCGCGACCGGCGTCCGGAATTGTATGGACCGCTAGTGAAAGCATAGGTCCCGAGTTCTGGGGACTGGGTGCTGGGAAAGGAGCGAAAATCGAAGCTGGAAAACCGAAAATCGTAGCAATTTTCGAGTTTTCAGACGATCTTCTGCTAGCTTGCCACTGGTCAATTGTTACTGAACCAAAGGGTTGACATGAGTCAAAGAGAATTCTCATCCAACGGCACTGGCCCGGAGTCCCGGGTTTTAAGTCCCGAGTCCCGTTTTCCCGAGCTCCATCCCGCGCTTGATGCGCACGCCGCCGCGATTGAAGCGAACCGCTGCCTGTTCTGTTACGACGCTCCATGCACCGCAGCTTGCCCCACTCACATCGATGTGCCACGCTTCATCAAGAAAATTACCACTGACAACTTGCGAGGTTCGGCTCTGACGATATTGAGCTCAAATGTATTGGGACTGAGTTGCTCGCGAGTCTGTCCTGTCGATGTCCTGTGCGAAGGCGCGTGCGTGATGGTGCGCGAGAACTACAAGCCCATTGAGATTGGCCGCCTCCAGCGATTTGCCATGGATCGGTTTTATGAAAAGCCCGACCCGACCTGGACGACCCCAGCGCCTGTCACCCACGCGGAGAAAGTGGCCTGCGTCGGCGGGGGCCCCGCGTCGCTCGCCTGTGCGGCGGAACTGCGACGCCGCGGTTACGCCGTCACCGTCTTCGACAATCGGCCTCTCCCCGGCGGACTTAATACTTATGGGGTAGCCGAATACAAACTCCGCCCGCAAGACAGCCTGCGCGAAGTGGAGATGATCCGGTCACTGGGTGTGGAGTTTCGTCAGTCACTGGTGGGCGAGAGCCTGAGTCTTGAAGAGGTTGAGAAGGAATTTGCCCTGGTTTTTCTCGGCATGGGTTTGGGGACTATGGAGCGTCTTGGCATTCCCGGTGAATCGCTGCCCGGAGTGATTGACGCGTTGCGCTTCATCGAACGGTACAAGACCTCACCGGACTTTCGTGTGAGCGGGCGCGTGGTGGTGATCGGCGGCGGCAATACCGCCATCGACGCAGCCAATGCGGCCCGGCGCCTGGGGGCGGAAGAAGTCCACCTGTTCTACCGCCGTTCCGAACGGGAGATGCCTGCATTTAAATCCGAGTTTGACCGCTCCAAGGTGGAGGGCGTGCGATTCCACTGGCTGGCTCAACCCACAGAGGTCATCGGGTTTGAAGGCCGCGCAGCCGCAGTCCGATTCGTTGAAACGCGTTTGGGCGATGCCGATCAAAGCGGTCGAAGGGTCGTGGTGCCTGTTCCCGATTCACAATTTGAGTTTGCCTGCGACCTGGTGATTCCCGCCATCGGCCAGGCCAGGCTCGCGGAGCTGCTGGAAGACACGCGCGGTATTTCGGCGAAGAATGGCCTGGTGGTGGTTGACCGGCCCACTGGCCGCACCACCAACCCGCGCTACTTTGCCGGAGGCGACTGCATCAATGGCGGACGCGAAGTGGTGGATGCTGTGGCTGACGGCAAGCGGGCTGCCCTCGCCATGGCAGCCCAAATTAGTAGCTAGTGGAAAGTAGCTACTGGTTAGAGGAGAGTTGACTATGAACACTGAACAGTTTGAATTTACGTCCCTCGCCCCAAATGGGGGAGAGGGTGGATCGCAACCCACGCTTTCGTCAGCCGGGGCTAAACGGGTGGGGGGGCAAGAAACCGTGAACGGTGAATACCATGGCTGATCTTTCCACCAAATTCGCCGGCATTCGATGCCCCAATCCTTTCTGGCTGGCTTCCGGTCCACCCACCAATTGCGGCGAGCAGGTGATGCGCGCTTTCGATGCGGGCTGGGGCGGCGCCGTGTGGAAGACCATCGGCGAGCCCATCGTGAACACAACCTCGCGCTACTCCTCGGTGGATTGGAATAACCAACGCATGATGGGTTTCAACAATATTGAACTCATCTCTGACCGGTCGATTGAAGTGAACTTGCGAGAAATCGCCGAAGTCAAAAGGCGCTACCCTAAGCATGCCGTCATTGCCTCAGTGATGGTGGAATCCAAACGCGAGACCTGGCACGACATCGTGAAGCGGGCTGAAGACGCTGGCGCGGACGGCCTGGAACTGAACTTCGGCTGTCCGCACGGCATGAGCG